>DATAZS010000575.1:0-3165 GCA_036271915.1 Polyangia bacterium | reverse complement strand
CGCGCCGGCGATCGTGATCGTGACGCCCGCGTTGTCGCGCGTTGTCTCTTCGACGAGCTTGTGCAGCTCGATGCCGAGGCCGCGGTCGTCCATCCACGCGCGGCGCGCGCCGTCCCAGTCGAAGTGCCACGCGCGATCGCGGAACGCGACCCAGAGCTGCCGCACGGCTGGCTGCGGCGTCAGCATGAGGCGCACCTTCTCGTTGAACAGCACGGTGAGCGCGCCTTGCGCGATCGTGACCTCAGCTCTGTCGGGGTCCACGTCCTCGAAGGCGCGGTCGACGCGCGCGTAGGTCTCGTCCAGCAGGTCGCGATAGAGCTTCTCGTCGAGCATCGTCATTCCAATCACCTCATGAGCGCGGTCCAGAAGTCGAAGCCGGCGCGCCGCACGAGCACGGGCACGCTGTCACCGGGTTTGAAGGCCGCGAGCGCGGCGCCGAAGTCCTTCGTCGTGCGCACGCCGGACGCGCCCACGCGCAGGACGACGTCGCCCGCGCGCAGGCCGGCCTGCGCGGCGGCGCCGCGATCGGCGATCTTGGTGATGGCGACGCCGCGGCCGCCGGGCAATCCGGCGGCGCGCGCGGGCGTCAGCTCCTGCACCTCGAGATCCTCGCCGCCGCCCGAGCCGAACGCGCGTGGGCGTGCGCAGCTCGACGGGTGCAGCGGCGCGGGCGCGCGCGCGGGCGCGAGGCGCGGCACGACGTCGCGCTCGACGCGCTTGCCGTCGCGCACGAGGTCGACCTTGACGCGCGTGCCGGGGATGCTGAGCTGCGCGTCGATCTTCAAGTCCTCGTTCGTCGAGATGGGCGTGCCGTTCCACGCGACGATGACGTCGCCGGGCTCGAGGCCCGCGGCCTCGGCGGGCGAGCCCTTGCCGATGCTCGCGATGAGCGCGCCACGCGCCGACGTCAGCTTGAGCGCGACCTCGAGCGCCGGATCAATCGGCTGCGCGTCGACGCCCAGCACGGCCCGCGGCGCGACGCCCTTGTCGTGTAGCCGTGGCAGCAGCGCCTTCGCGATGTTGATGGGGATCGCGAAGCCGATGCCCTGCGCGGGCTGCAGCGGGTGGCCGGCCCAGAACGCCGCGCTGATGCCGATGACGGCGCCCTGCGCGTCCAGCAGCGGGCCGCCCGAGTTGCCGACGTTGATCGACGCGTCGGTCTGGATGAAGAACGAATAGATGTCCTGCTCGTGCGGCTCGCGCAGCGCCCCGCGATCGACGACGCGCTCCTTCGCCGACACGATGCCGGCCGTGACGCTGTGGTTGAAGCCGAAGGGGTTGCCGATCGCGACGACGGGCTCGCCCACGCGCACGGCCTCGGAGTCGCCGAGCGGCAGGATGGGCAGCGGCGCGGGCGGCTCGACCTTGAGCAGCGCGATGTCGGTGGCGGCGTCGGCGCCCACGACGCACGCGGGCAGCTCGCGCCCGTCGTACAGGCGCACGCGCAGATCGACGACGTCGCGCACGACGTGCTCGTTCGTGACGATGAAGCCGGCCTTGTGGATGATGAAGCCCGTGCCGATCGACGTCTTGCCGCTGTCGTTGTCTTCGCCGGCGCGGGTGGGCTCGTCGACGATGCCGCGCACGTGCACGACGGCGGGGCGCGCGCGATCGGCGAGGTTCGCGAGCCACGACTCGGGCGTGCTCGCGCTGGGCTTGCGGCGCGCCTGGTTCGTCCACAGCGCGGCGTCACGCTCGGCGCGCGCCGGCGACGCGATCGCCATCGCGACGAGCAGGATCAGGGAGGGGCGCATGCGCGGCCGAAGCTTACGCCATCGGCGCGGTGCGCGGCACGCGCGCGGAGGTTACTCGCGGCTCGCGTGGCGCTCGGCGACGCCGAGCAGGCGGCGAAGCTGACGCTTCTCCGTGGGCGAGAAGTCGTCTTGCGCGGCGCCCGCGTCGGGCGGCAGCACGGGCATCTGCGCCTGGTGCGTCTTGTCCGACGCCTCTCCGTGTCCGATGCGGCGCTTGACGTCGTCGACGAGCGGCCCCGCCGCCTGCTTCGCGCCGTCGGCCAGGTCCTGCGACTCTTTCGTTTGCCCGATGGCGTGCAGGTGCTCGAACAGCGTGCGCGAGCCCAGCTTCACGGTTGCGCCGAACCAGGCGACGACGAGGAACGCCGCCAGGCTCATGCAGAGCTTGAGCAACCGGAACATGAATTCCTAGCGCAGGATCTGACTTCCCGAGCGGAAGACGATCTGTCCCGAGGCCGGCACGTCGTGGCCGTCGCGCAGCCGACGCTGCAGGCCGGGGACCGCGCCCCGTCGCCGCGCGGGCGTGATCAGCACGGAGCCTCGAGGCACGCGCCGAGCGCGCTTTTCAGCTTTGAATATCTCGGCCAGCATAGTGCACCTGACTCATGATCGTCGGTGCCCCTAGGCCGTCAAATTTTTACTTCGTCTTTTTCACGGACGTGTCTTTGTTGCCGGCTTCGCTGTCAGTCGTCACGAGATCGGCGCCCGACTCCTTCGCGAGCTTCTCGAGGCGCTCGCGCGCGGCCTTCTCGATGAGCCACACGATGAGGATCGAGACGTTGTAGAGCAAGAACAACGGCCCCGCCATGAGCACCTGCGAGAGCACGTCCGGGCCCGGCGTGAGAATGCCGCCCACGACCGTCGACAAGATGAGCGCGTACTTGTTGAACTTCCAGAGCTGGCGCGCCTTCACGAGCCCGATCCAGCCGAGCACGCCCAGGACGACGGGCAGCTCGAACGCGACGCCCGTGCCCAGCAGCATCGCCAGCATGAAGCCGACGACCTCGTCCATCATGATCGTGGGCTCGATCTTGATGCCGCCGTAGGTCTCGGCGAACGACAGCATGTACGTGAGCGCGGGCGTGCAGAGCACGAAGTAGCCGAAGCAGGCGCCGCCCAGGAAGCACAGCGCGGTGGCGACCGTCACGCCGAGCGCCATGCGCTTTTCTTTGCGGTAGAGGCCGGGCGCGATGAACTTCCACAGCTCCCAGAACACGAACGGGCTCGCGATGAGCAGCGCGCCGTACATGGCGAGCTTCGTGTAGACCCAGAACGGCTCGGTCGGGCTCGCGAAGTGGAAGGTGGGGATCGTCCCGTTGAGCGCGACGGTCCAGGCCTTCGTCGCGGGCTTCGTGATGATCTCGAAGTACTTCTTCACGAACACGAACGAGACGCCCATCGTGATCAAGAA
>DATAZS010000574.1:0-6752 GCA_036271915.1 Polyangia bacterium | reverse complement strand
CGTCGCGCCCTCGAGCTTGTTCGTCCAGCCAGTGAGATCGCCGTCGTGCGAGACGAAGAAGCCGAACGACGACTGCGGTCGCAGCAGCTTGCGCTCGACGCCGCCCACCTTGATGGTCTTCCCGGTGTCGTGCCACACGTACGCGATGTGCGTGGGCATGATCTGCTCGACCTCTTCGAAGGTGACCTGGCCCGCGGCGAGCGCCTTCTGGATGCGCGCGGCGTCGGCCGAGCCCACGCGCCCGTTCGCGGGCAGCTCGAGGCGCTTGAGCAGCGAGGGTGCGGCCCCTCGCGTGACGCCCGTCTGCTGACCGTCGCCCGTCGGCGATGGCTCGCCCACGGTCACGACGTGCGCGGGCATGTTCGTCGTCTGGATGTAGACGTAGACGTCGCGCTTGGGATCGGGCCCCGCGAACGCCGGCAGGCCATTGACGTCGACGCGCACGTCGCGACGGAACTCGGACGCGCCCACGAAGTCGTGGTTGCGGTACGCGCTCGCCGACGAGAAGTAGATCTGCGACGCGGCGGTCTTCAGGTCGACGAGGATGCACTGGTGCGCGGCCTTCGTCGCGGGCGGGCAGCCGTCGGGGCGCCCCGTCGGGACGTCGTACTCGCACCGCTCGCTCGCCGAGAGCGTCCACGAGCACGTCAGGTCGAACTGCGTCGCGTTCGGGACCGTGCCCGAGCCGCCGACGGCGGCGGGGCAACCGGGGATGACGTCCCAGATCGCCGACGCGAACGACGACGTGTTCCAGTCGGCGATGCGGAAGCGCGCGAGCACGCCCGCGGCCGCGAGGTTTCCGCCCGTGTTGTTCGTGGGCTTCGCGTGGAACTCGTTGGCGCCCAGCAGCGAGATCGAGTTGCCGCCCGCGGGCCCCGTGACCGAGTTCACGACCGAGATGTCACCGCTCTGGATGTTGACGCCCTTCTCGCAGGTCGACAGCGTCGTGTCGACGCTGGCCTGCGCCCACTTGCTCGTGTCGGGGAAGCGCGGGCCGCCGAGCGCGTTCTCGTCGGCGAAGTTCGCCGGATCGGTGAGATCGGGATCGGCGGCGACGACCGTCGGGTTGAACTCGAGCGAGCTCGTGGGCGACGCGAGATCCGGCGTGCCGCCCGTGAGCACGGTCTTCATCTCGTACCAGAGCTTGAACGTGGGCAGCAGCTCCATGCCGCCGCCCGTGCTCGCCGACGGGTTGCCGAAGTTGCCCTGCCCCGCGGCGACCAGCTTGACGCGCAGGCGGATGTCCCAGCTGTCGCAGCCCGACGATCCGCACGTCACGTCGAGGCGGACATCGTTCGAGATCCAGCTCGGGAAGTGCGGCAGCCCCGCGACGACCTGCCAGGCGGGCGTCGCGAGCGTGTTGTTCCAGTAGAAGGCCTCGAGGTCGGTCGTCACCGAGCTCGAGCCGACGCCGCCGTCGGGCGTGCCCGCGTCCTGGATCGCGGGATCGTCCTTGCGCGTGATGCGGAACACGTTGCCCGTCGACGACGCGGGCGCGCCGCCGTCGTTGTAGAAGCCGAAGTACAGCAGGTCGCCCGCCGTCGGATCGGCGTTCACCGTCCACATCATGACGAGGTACGGGTCCGGACCCGAGTTGTCGACGACGGTCTGGAAGCGCGCCGTGTCGCCCACGTGGTTGAACATCGCGGCGCCGCGCCAGCGCGGATCGTCGCGGCCCACGCTGCTGGCTCCGCCCCACCACGTCGGCACGCCAGGCGCGCCAGGCACGCCGTAGCCCGCGGGGAGGCACGTCGTGGCGCGCGCGGCCCCCGAGAGGGTGAGCGTCGCGACGAACGCGATCAGAAGAGGGGCGACGCGGCGTCGCGAATTGGCGGCTGGGTGCATGATCGGCCTCGGGGGTGAGACGTGCGTGGAGAAGCTCGTTGGGTCACTGCTGCGGAATGACGACCAGCCAGAAGCCGAGCGGGCCGGCGAGCGCGCCCGACATGAACGACGCCGGCGTCACCGTCGCGGGCAGCGCGCCGCCGTAGGTCTCGCTCACATAGAGGTAGGGCGTCGAGGGGCTCGGGTTGCGCGCAACATATCCCGCGCCGTTGAGGTTCACGAAGACCCAATAGTCGCCCGCCGCGACCGTGAGGCCACCCGCGGGCGACGTCAGGTTGAACTCGAGGGGGCCGATGGCGTTCACCGTGCGGTCGATCGCCGACGCGAGGAGGCTGCCCGAGGGGCCGCTGCCGCCATCTTTGTAGAGCGCGAACGTCGCGAGGCGTGACTGCGCCGCGCCGGCGCCGTTGCCGTTCCACGCGATGCCGAAGCGCCGCAGCGTCGACGTGACGGGCACGTTGACCTTCACGCCGATGAGCAGGTTCGACCACGTCTCCTGGCCGCCCGCGGCGCCCGGCGTGCCGAGCTGCTGCTCGGACGCGCAGCGCGCGCTCGGGTAGCTGCCGACGCAGAGCTGATTCGACGCGCACCCCGTCGTCGCGAGCTGCTGGCACTCCGAGCCGGCGTTGCTGCACGTGTACAGCGTCGTGCCCACGCAGTGATTGCCGTCGTTGAGACCGCCCGAGCAGGCGCTGGGATTGTAGGGCGCGGGGCACCCGCACATCGCGCTGCCGGCCGCGCCCGAGCACGTCATCGGCGAGCCGCACGGCCCCGGGGCGCTGACATCGCAACCGTTGCCGTCGACGGAGCACTTGACGAGCTGCGTGCCCGAGCACGCGTTGCCGCTCTGGAACACGCCGCCCGCCGTGCACGACGCCGACGGCGACGTGTTGCATGCGCAGGCGGCCGCGCCCGCGCTGCCCGTGCACGTCTTGGAGCCGCCGGGGCACGTGCCCGCGGCGCTCGTGACTTGCACGCAGCCGTGCGCCGTCGGACCGCACGTCACGTACGACGTCCCCGACTGGCAGACGTTCCCCGTCGTCGCGCCCATGCAGGCCGAGGGCGCCGCGGGGCACACGCAGCTCGCCGCGCCGGCCGCGCCGCCGCACACGAGATCCGACGCGCAGCTCACGAGGGGCCCCGCGACGAGGCAGCCGTTGCCGTCACGCGAGCATACGAACGTCGAGGTGCCGGAGCAGAAGGTCCCCGTCGTCCCTTGGCAGCCCGCGGGCGCGGCGGGGCACGTGCACGCCGCCGACGGGAACGCGCCGCCGCACACGAGGCCCGAGCTCGCGCAGGTCGTCGTCGCCGACACGCTCACGCAGCCGTTGGCGTCGGCGACGCACGTGACGAGCTGGCCGCTCACGTTGCACAGCTTGCCCGCGCCGCCGGGGCACGCCGCGGGCAGCGCGGGGCACGCGCACGCGGCGACGCCTGCGCTGCCGCCGCACGTCTGCGCGCCCGGGCACGTCGCGTTGCTCGTGATGACGAGGCAGTTGTTGCCGTCGAGCGCGCACGTGACGACGGTGCCCGAGCCCTGGCAATACTTCCCCGTGCCGCCGTTGCACGCCGCGGGCGGCGCGGGACACTTGCACGCGCCCGCGGGCGCCGTGCCCTGGCACGTCAGGCCCGTCGTGCAGGCCGCGGCGTTCGTGACGGACAGGCAACCCTGGCCGTCGATCGCGCACGTCGCGAGCTGACCGTTCGCGCGGCACACGCCGCCCGCGCCCGCGGCGCACTCGGCGGGCGGCGCCGCGCACGAGCACGTCGCGACGTTGTTCGTGACCGAGCACGGCGTCGTCGCCCCGCACGGTGTGGTCTGCGTCATGGCGAGGCAGCCGTTCGCGTCGAGCGCGCACGTCACGACGGCCGCCGTCCCCGAGCAATACGTGCCCCCTTTGCCTCCGCAGACGGCGGGCGGCGTCGGGCACGTGCACGCCGCCGCCGGGAAGGTGCCGCCGCACGGCTTGCCCGTCGCGCACGTGTCGACCGACTTCTGATAGATGCAGGCCTGCTCGTCGACGTCACACGTGACGGCGTTGCCGCTCAGGCAGACGCTGCCCGCGCCCGTGCACCCGGCAGGCGCCGTGGGACACGCGCACGCCGCGGCGGGTGCGACGCCCTGGCACGTCTCGCGGCCCGGGCACGCGACATCGGCGCCGAACGCCGGGCACGTGCCGATCATGATGCAGGTCTCGAGCCCCGTCGTGCCGCACCGCTTGGCGCCCAAGGTGCAACTTTGACCGCACGCCGAATCTCCGGCGCCGCCGTCGAGCGCGCCCGCGCCGCCCTGCCCCGCGCCGCCGTCGACGACGATCGTCCCGCCGCTTCCCGCGGCGCTGCCCGCGCCCGAGACACCGCCCGCCCCCGCGACGTCGGGCGTAGACGAAGCGAGATCCGCGGCGGCGTCGCTCGGGCGCGCGAACGCGTCGAGGACCGCCCCGTCGACCGTGTGCGTGCGCGCGTAACACACCCCCGGGTTCACGCAGACGTAAGACGGCGGACAGTCACGCTCGTCGCGACACGAGATCGTTCCGTCCTGAAACACTGGCTCGAAGCTGCACGCAGCCACGCCGAGCAGCACGACCGCCGCCACATGAACGCCATTCAAGTGAGCGCGACGCATCTTCAAAACGAAAGGTCGAGGGAGACCCCGCCACCGTTCGACGTCACCGTGGGCGCCACCACGGGGCCGCCCTCCCCGCCGAACCGTCCCGTGCCCACGAGATAAAGAACGCCGCCCGCGACGAGCGCGACGCCGCCGATGCCGTACCCGACCCACTGCAGGATCTCGGCGCGTTGTCCGTCGTCGTACTGGCTCTGCGAGAACATCGACTTCTTCGCGTTGTTCGTGACGTCGTTCGACAGCTGCTGCGTGCGGTAGCCCATGTACGCGCCGACGCCGAGGCCGACGACGCCCACGGACGCCGCGACGATCCCCGCGACGCGCAGCATCCGCTTCTCGTCGCGGCCTTCGGGCGCGGGCGCCACGATGATCGTCGGCGGCGGCGCCGGCTTGGCCTCGTCCTTCTTCTGCTGCTCGCTCTGTTGCTGCTGCTTCTCGAGCTCGGTGATCGTTCGCTCGACCTCGGACTTCTCCGACGCGGGCAGGTTGGGCGCCTTGCGTAGGTACTCGCGAAACCGAATGAGCGCGTCGGCGCCGCGACCGTTCTGCTGGTAGCAGCGCCCTTGGTTGTAGATGTACGTCGGGTCGTTGCTCTCGGCGTAGAGCTCGGCGAGCAGCTCGATGCCACGATCGGGGCGGTTCGACAGGCAGGCCTTCTTCGCCTCGAGCTCGCGCGAATCCTGCTGCGCGCGCGCGGGCGTCGACGCCGCGAAGATGACGACGGCGGCGACGAACATCGCGAGCGCGGCCCGATCTGGAAGGCGCATCTTCACCATTTTTCAGCTCGTTTCGGCGCGGGTGGCGCGGGCGTGCTCGGCGCGACCGTGGGCGGCGGCGGCGCGGCGGTCTTCGGCGCGCTCGCGACGCTCGCCTTCGCGCGCGACGCGTGCGCGTGATGCTCGTGCGCGGCGTGCGCCGGCAGCGCGTCGACGGGTGGCACTTCGCTCGGCGCCTCCGGCACCGCGGGACCCGCGACTGGTTTCGGTGCGACGGGCGCAGGTGCCGCGACGGGCGCAGGCGCCGCGACGGGCGCGGGCGCCGCGGCGACGCTGGGCGCAGGCGCCGGCTGCGCGCCGCCGCCACTCAACGCGCCTCGGCCCAGCACGATCGCGACGACGAGCGCCACCGCGCCGCCGATGATGGCCACGAGGCGCATCGGTCGTCTCGTCGGCGAGCCGACGCCCTCGGGTGGCGTGACCTCGCCCGCCGACGAGCGGAATGTCGTCGTCGCGCGCGGCTCGGGCGGCGGCGACTTCACGCCCGTGATCGTGGCGCGCGCCGCCGCGGGCCCGTCCGGGATCGTGCTCGGCGACTTGCGCAGCGCGGCCTGCAGCTCCGTCATCGAGCTCCAGCGATCTTCTCGCTTCTTCGCGAGCGCCACGAGGATCATCGACTCGAGCTCGCGCGAGATGAGCGCGTTCTTCGCGCTGGGCGGCTCGGGCTCCTTCGTGAGGTGCGCGAGCACGATGTCGCCCCACCCCGCGCTCACGAACGGCGGCGCGCCGCACAGCATCTCGTAGAGGATGATCCCGAGCGCGTAGATGTCGGTTCGGTGATCGATCTCGTCGGACAACCCGCGGCACTGCTCGGGCGACATGTACGGCGGCGTTCCCATGAGCGCGCCCGCCTGCGTGCGCGCCGAGACATCCGTGAGATCGCCGCGCAGCTTCGCGATGCCGAAGTCGAGGACCTTGATGCGCGTCCCGCCCGGCCGCGACTCGTCGGGCACGAGGAACAGGTTGTCGGGCTTGAGATCGCGGTGGACGATCCCCTTGGCGTGCGCCGCCGCGAGCGCGCCCGCCGTCTGCACGCCGATCTCGATCGCCTCGCGCACGTCGAGGTGCCCCGCCTCCTTGATGCGCGCGGCGAGGCTCTGCCCCTCGAGCAGCTCCATCATCAGATAAGGCACGCCCGACGGCGTGCGCCCCACGTCGATGATGTCGATGATGTTGGGATGCCGGATCGCGTTCGCCGCGCGCGCCTCGTTCATGAAGCGCTCGACGAGCCCGCGATCGCCCGCGAGATCACCCCGCAGCACCTTGATGGCCGCCTTGCGCCCCATGAACGGGTGCTCGGCCAGATACACCGCTCCCATCCCGCCTTCGCCCAGGAGGGACAGCACCCGATAATTGTTGATGACTTCGCCGATCATGCCCCGCGCGCCCGTCGGTCGCCTCGCCCGCAGCTGCGGCAAACCGCCACGCTCGATTCAACGCCGAACGCCGTGGATATTCCTGCCGCCGTCGAAAGCGCGGCGCGAATCAGGCAGACATCGGGCGCG
>DATAZS010000573.1:0-2121 GCA_036271915.1 Polyangia bacterium | reverse complement strand
CCGGCGCCCCCACATCCACGTCGGCCCGGCCCCGAACGACGAAGGTCGTCGCCGTCATCGTGATCTCGGCGCGCGTCCCCGCATCGAGCTGCAGCCGCGCGCGCCCCTCGCGAACGAGCGCTTCGATATGGAGCGGCGCGCGGCCGCCCTCGACGATGCCCGACATGCCGGGCGCGAGCGCGAGCTCGTACCTCGCCCCGTCTCGTCGCACGAGGATCTGCGGGACGGGCGCGAAGGCGTCGTCGTCGATGTCGACGCCAATCACGTAGCGCCGGGCACGCCCGCGGGCGCGACGGGCCGCCAGCAATGACAGGGCGACGCCCACGACGAGCCACACCGCCACGAAGGTGGGCGTGTGAATGATTCGGCCGCCCAGCGTCAGTCCAATCCCAACCGTCGTCGCGGCGATCAGGGTCAAAACACCCACGGTGCCGCCCGCGGCGAGACCCGCGCGCGCCTCCCTGCGCGGAGACAGCACGCGAGCTCCCAGAACCTCTCCGTTGACGAGATGCGCGACTTCGATTCCGTGCTTCACGCTGACTCCGTAAGCTGAAATCTAGACGGCATTCTACTCGCTGCAAACGAGGACGCCGCTGCGAACTTCCCGGGCGTGTTTCGCGCTGGGTGCAAAGGCGCTTACGCACCTCATCCGCCGCCGAGATGCCGTTAGTGTGACGTCCATGTCACGAATTCTCGACGAAACTCGCGGCAAATCGTCGCGGGGGACTTTTACGGGGTGCGTAATCGGGTACGCGTCCCGCACCATGTTTCGCGAATGAGAACACAATGATTACCTATGGTTAGATATTTCAAGGTGCTGGCATATCGCGTGCTTAGAGTCGGCGCGACCTTCTGGGAGGAGGGTTTCAATGCCTCAAGTCGTCACCCCAATGAAGTCGGCAGTCAAAAACGCTCCGACCGCGGTGTCTTCGGCCATTCCGAACCGCGAAAAGGCGCTCAAGATCCTGTCCAAGTCGATCTACAAAGAGATGCGCCAGAATGGCTACGAGCCGAAGCAGATCGTCGCCCTCGCGACTGAGCTGATCAGCCTCGTGACGTCGGATATCAAGGAAGACGCTCGCCTCGATTAGCGCCTATTTTTACTAGCTTTAAGCCTCTCGTTCGAGCATTCTTCCGCGCGCCCTCAGGGGCGCGTTTTTTTTGCGCGCGCTCCGGTTTTACGGGGCGAACAAGCGCAAGGCATGGCCACCAAAACCATCTCCGAGTTGGACATCGGCGGACGAAGACTCTTCGTCCGCGTCGACTTCAATGTCCCGCTCACGCCGGCCGGTGGCGTCGCCGACGACACCCGCGTTCGCGAGAGCCTGCCGACGATCAAGTACGCCATCGACAAGGGCGCGCGGGTCATCCTGGCCTCGCACCTCGGCCGCCCACAGGGCAAGGTCGACAAGAAGTACTCGCTCGAGCCCGTGGCGGCCCGCCTGGCCGAGCTCCTCGGCGCCGAGGTGGCGCTGACCGACGAGCCCGTCGGCGACGGCGCGCGCAAGGTCGTGGGTGACCTCAAGTCCGGGTCGGTCGCCCTGCTGGAGAACCTCCGCTTCTCCCCCGCCGAGGAGGCGAACGACGAGACGTTCTCGCGCGCCCTCGCGAGCTACGCCGACGTCTACGTCAACGACGCGTTCGGCACAGCCCACCGCGCGCACGCGTCGACGGTCGGCATCACGAAGTTCGTCGCGCAAAGGGGCATGGGCCTGCTCATGCAGCGCGAGGTGAAGTTCCTCGGCCAGCTGCTGGGCGACGTCGAGCGGCCCTTCGTCGCGATCATCGGCGGCGCCAAGGTCTCCGACAAGATCGCCGTGCTCGAGAACCTGCTCGATCGCGTGAATCAGATTCTCATCGGCGGCGCGATGGCCAATACCTTCCTCAAGGCCAAGGGCGGCCACCTCGGCCGTTCACTCGTCGAAGAGGACAAGCTCGCCGTGGCGCGCGCCTTCCTCAGGAAGGCCCAGTCGGCCAACGTCGACGTGTTGCTCCCGCGCGACGCGGTCGCCGCGGCGGGCTTCAAGGCCGACGCGGGCCGCGTCGTGCAGGCGATGGAGATCCCCGAGGATCTCGCGGCGCTCGACATCGGCCCCGAGACGGCGCGCGGCTTCGCGGACG
>DATAZS010000572.1:0-4059 GCA_036271915.1 Polyangia bacterium | reverse complement strand
CGGCGAGCCGCGCCTCCTCGGGCATCTTCGCCATGCAGCTGCTCTTTCGCTCGGGCATCTTCGTGACCTCGTAGGCGGGCACGGGCGCCTCTCCTTCGCCCTTCTCCTTCGAGTCCGTCGCGCCGCCCCCGTGACCTTCGCGCGGCCCTCCCGGGCTTCCGACGGGCATCGACGGTCCGCCGCCCGCCTGCGACGTCGACTCCATCGAGACGCCAAAGATAGGGGAGCCGGGCGTCTGGGAGGGTGCGGGCGCGTGCGCGGGTGGCGGGACGTCCTGCGTGGTCGTGGGCGCGACGGTCGGCGCCGCGCGGTGCGCGCGCACGACTTTGATCGGCGCGGCGGGTGCGGGCTTGGGCGCGGGCGGCGGCTGGTCTGGCTCGGGCGGCGGCTCGGGCGCGGGCGGCGGCGACACGACGCGGATCGAGACGACGCGCGTCGCGGGCACGTCCGGCCGCTTCGGCAGGCCGCGCATGGCGCGCGCGAACGCGACGTGCGCCCCGACGGACAGCACGACGCACGCAACGATGCGGCGATCGAGGAGAGCGGCCACGTTTCTCCTCAGGGGCTCCCGGGCGCCGTCATGGCGGTCGGATCGATCTGGATCGCGAAGGACGAGACGCCCAGCGACTTCACGACGTCGAGCACCCACACGACGCGTCCGTGCGAGACCGACTTGTCGCCCGTGACAATCGCCTGCGTCTTCGGATCTTTGGCGACGGCGGCGGACACCTCGGCCCGCAGCTCGGCGGCCGTCGCTGGCTTGCCGTTCAGATACAGCGATCCGTCGCGCGTGAGCGTCACGGCGAGCGTCGTGGGCGGCAGCGACGTGCTCTGGCTCGCCTTGGGCAGCTCGACCTCGATCGCCTGCTTCGCGATGAGGTTCGCCGTCAGCATGAAGATGATGAGCAACACGAGCATGATGTCGACGAGCGGCGTGACGTTGATCTCGGCGATGATGCCGCGCCGGCGGCTCGCGCTCGCCACTACTTCGCCTCGACGGCGCGCTCGGCCTTGAGCGACGCGAGGATCTCGTGCGCGACCACCTCGGCCGCCGAGGTGCGGCGCTCGACGTGGCGCGTGAGCGCGTTGTACGCCGCGACGGCCGGCAACGCGACGAGCAGGCCGATGCCCGTCGACACGAGCGCCTCGGCGATGCCCGACATGACGGCCTGCGTGCCCTGGAGCGACGCGCCCGCGAGATCGTGAAACGCGCGGATGATGCCGAGCACCGTGCCGAACAGGCCGATGAACGGCGCGTTGTTGCCGAGCGTGCCTAGAAAAGCCAGGCGGCTCTCGAACCTCGCGCGCTCGCGCTCGATGGCGCCGGCCTTGTGCTCCTCGACCGAGGCGGGCCCGTCGGCGGCGTGGCCCAGGCAGTCGCGCGCGACGGCCGCCTCCATCGAGCGCGCGTCGCCGAGCTTCGCGAGCGCCGCGGCCGGGCCGCTCTTTCGCAGCGTCGCGAGCGTGTCCTCGAGGACGCCGGCCGGCCGGCGCTCCTGCCCGAAGAACCACAGCCGCTCGAGCACGATGGCGAAGGCCGCGACGCTGAGCGCGAGCAGCAAGTAAAGGATCCAGCTCGACCCCGCGCGCAGCATGAGGTCGAGCACCTGGGAATCGATCGCGTTCGTGTTCATCTCGGGTTCTCCTCGGTTCTACAGTCTCGCGCGGACGCCGACGGTGGGCAGGACGTAGCGCAGCACGGTGCCGGGCTCGACCTCCTCGGGCATGACGGCGGCGTTCGTGACGTCGACGTAGAAGTCCAGCAGCCAGCGGTTGTAGACGGCGCGCTTGTCGACGCGGAAGTCGAAGCGGAAGTAGCCGTCGCCGTAGGCGGCGTTGTAGCCGGCCGTCGTCGTCGTCGGCTTGCCGCTCTGGTACGTGAGGCGCACGCCGACGTCCCAGTTGCGCCGCAGCGGCAGGCCCGCGACGACGTTCACGAGGTGCGTGCGATCGTAGTCGTAGGGCGCCCAGAAGCCCGGCGTCGTGCCCACGGCCGCGTGATAGCGCTCGGAGCGCGACAGCGTATACGACACCCACCCGAAGACGCCCGTCGTCGACTTGCGACGCAGCAAGAATTCGAGGCCGTAGGCGCGGCCGATCTCGGGCGACGTGAGGCGGTTGATGAACTCCTGGCCGTCCATCGTCGGCATGACGAGGCTCGTGGGCACGAGCGTCTGATTCGCGCCCGTGACGACGGACTGCGCGTTGGTCGACAAATCGAAGATCGTCGGGTCCATGTAGTTGAAGAAGCCTTCGGCCGACACCTCGAACTTCTGGCGCAGCGGGATCTCGGCGCCGAGGCTCGACTGGTACGAGCGCACGAGGCCGTATTTGAGCGGCATGAGATCGAGGCCGGGCAGCGGCAGCACGAAGCGCGGCGGCTGGTGGTAGATGCCGAGGCTCGCCTTGAGCCACGACGCGCTGTCGTCGCTGCCGGGCACGAGATCGGGCAGGTCGCGGTCGGCCAGCTTGTAGCGCAGCGTGAGGCGCGGATCGACGTCCGACTTGTGCGCCGTGTTGTCCTCGTAGAAGTCACCGCGCACGCCGGGGCGGATGAGCACGACGGGCGTGGGGCGCCAGATCGCCTCGGCGTACGCCGCCTGCGAGTACGAGGTGCCGAGCTGGTTCGTGAGCGCCGAGAACGCGTTGGCGCCGCCCACGGCGGTCGCGCCCTGATCGAGGCTGCGCGCGCTGCCTTCGACGCCGCCGCTGAGCTTGAGGCGATTGTTCTGCGTCCACAGCAGCGACACGCGCGGCTCGGCGCTCCACACGGCGAAGTCGGTGCCTTGGCTCACCGTGTGGTCGTAGCCGAGGACGGCGCGAAACGTCTCCTCGAGGCGCCCCTGCGTCTGGTGATCGCGCAGGTCGAGGCGGTGGAAGCCGAGGATGAGCGCGGGCGTGAGCGGCGGGTTCGGATCGTTGGGCGCCGCCGTGGCCGCGGGCGTGTCGAGCTCGTCGTCGGCGCCGTACGCGAAGACCGTCCACCCGTTGCGCGCGTTGCCGCCGTCGAGGCGCAGCTGGTAGTCCCAGAATGAAAGCGAAATCTGGTGCGTGAGCAGCTTGAGCTCGAGGCCGGGGAATCCGTAGCGCGCGGCGACGGTCGCCGTCGCGTCGAGCACCTTGACGGGCTCGCGCACGAGGCCGCCCACGAGGCCGTTGTTGAGATCGATGTCGATGACGTGCTCGTCGGCGCGCGCGCGCCGCGTGCGCCCGTCGATGACGCCGCCTGTGTAGCCGCCGTAGGGCGCGGGCGCGCCGCCTGGGAAGAACTGCAGCTCGTCGATGAACTCGGGGTTGATGACGCTGGGGCCGGCCAGCAGGTGGAACAGCATCGGCACGCGCGTGCCGTCGAGCAGGAAGCCGCTCGAGCTCGGACTCGCGCCGCGGATGATGGGGAAGGGCAGCAGCGACACGACGGTCGTCACGCCGGGCAGCGTCTGGATCACGCGGAACGGATCGCCGAAGGTGCCGGGGATCTCGTGGATCTCGGCGCCGCGCAGCGTGATGCGCGAGACCTCCTCGCGGCGCTTGTCGCCCACGACGACGATCTCGTACGGATCGTAGCGATCGCGCTCGACGATGTAGGTGACGGCGACCTCTTGGTGGGCCGCGAGCGTCTCCTTCTGCACGAACGGGTTGTGGTTCGCGGCGTAGACAGCGACGCGCGCCGGCCCGGACGGCAGCGGCAGCCGGAAGCGGCCGCGCGCGTCGGCGTCGACGGAGTAGTGGCGATCGCCGACGACGGCGGTCACCGTGGCGCCCGTCACGGGGACGCGCGTGCCCATCTCGACGAGGCGGCCGCGCAGCAGCGACGTCGTCGCGGGGCCGGTGTCGGCCGCGACGGGTGGGGGCGGCGGGCGCGGCAGGAACGTGTGCGTGAACGTGATCTCGACGGGCACGGACGCGCCGCCGTAGCGCGCGGGCGCGAAGCGAAACGCGCGCGTCGCCGCGACGACAGCGTCGTCGAAGGGCGGCTGCGCCGCCGTGCGCAGCTCGGACTTCTGCACGGTGCCCGTCGTGTCGACGAGCAGCTTCACGGTGACGACGACGGGCGCCGCG
>DATAZS010000571.1:0-5574 GCA_036271915.1 Polyangia bacterium | reverse complement strand
GACGACGCCTCGGGCCGCGACGGTCTCGGCAAGGTGCTCGGCACTTCCAAGCACCACGCCAAGCCGCACAAGCGCGCGCGCCACCATTGAGCGGCCGCGATCTGGGTCCGCTAACCCAGGATCCAGATCGCGATGTTCAGGTAGATCACGATGCCGAGGACGTCGACGAGGGACGCGATGAACGGCCCCGACGACACGGCGGGATCGAGGCCGAGCCGCTTCATGAGCAGCGGCAGGCCCGATCCGACGACCGAGCCGAAGGTCACGCACGCGATGAGTGACATGCCGACGGCGACCGACATGCCACCGCGCCCGCTGTGACCGACGAGGATCGCGCGCAAAAAGCCGATCGCGCCCAGGATGAGTCCGAGCACGAGCCCCATGCGGAGCTCACGCCACAGGATCTTGGGCGCGTCGCCCGGGCTGAACTCCTCGAGCGCGAGCCCGCGGATGACGAGCGACGACGCCTGGCTGCCCGTGTTACCTCCGGATGAAATAATCAGCGGCACGAAGACCTCGATGGCCTGGAAGGTGCGCCGCGCCACCTCGTAGTGCTCGAGGACGCTGGCGGTGAGGATCTCACCCATGAAGATCGCGATGAGCCAGCCGGCGCGCTTCTTCACGAGCGTCCAGAACTCGGTCTTGAAGTAGGCCTCGTCGGTGGGCGCGACGGCGCCCATCTTCTGGATGTCCTCGGCCTGCTCTTGCTTGAGGACGGTGACGACGTCGTCGACGGTGACGATGCCCAGCATCTTGTGCGTGGCGTCGACGACGGGCAGCGCGAGCATGTCGTAGTGCTCGAACAGATGCGCGACGTCCTCCTGATCCATCTCGGGCGGCACCGAGATGACGTCGGCCTTCATGATGGCCGAGATGGGCTGACCCGCGCGCGCGATGACGAGGTCGCGCAGCGACACGACGCCCAGCAGCGTGCCGTTCGGATCGACGGCGTAGGCCTCGTAGATCGTCTCCTTTTGCTCGGCCGTCTGGCGCACCTGATCGATGGCGCGCTCGACCGTCATCATGGGATCGACGGCGACGTAGTCCGTCGTCATGAGGCCGCCCGCCGTCGCCTCGGGATAGCGCAGCAGCTCGCGCACGTCCTTCGACGCGGCCTTGGGCATGCGCGCGAGCAGATCGGCGCGCACCTCGTCGGGCAGCGCTTGGAAGAGATCGACGCGCTCGTCGGCCGACATGCCGTCGGCGACGCTCGCCGCGAGCGAGCGCTCGAGCTTGCCGAACAGCGTGACGCGACGCTCGTGATCCATGGCGTCGAACGCGCTCGCGGCCTGCGCGACGGGGAGCGACGCCACGAGCTGCACGGCCTGTTCGTCCGAGAGCGCGAAGATGAGATCGGCGAGATCGACCGCGTGCAGCTCCTCGGCGAGCGCGACGGCGTTCTCGGGGCTCGTGCGCAGCGTCTCGGCGAGATCGGGCGCGAGCAGCGTCGACAGACGCATCGTGGGCATGACTACTTGGTCCTTGGGTCGGTAGAACGGAGCTCCGGATGAAAGAACAAGAAGGCGTGCGTCGTCGAGGCGACGAGCGGCACGTTCTGCGTGACAGCCGTCGCCGTGCCGCAGCCGGAGGTGCAGAACGGCAACGCGTGCGCCTCGACGCCGAACGCGTCGGACGACGACGGGCTCTGGCGATGCAGGATCGTCTGCTCCGTATCGAGGCTGGCGCCGCCCACGACGTGCACCTCGCCCGAGAGGTTCGCCCCGCCGCGCACGGCGTCCGGATCGCCCACGAGCGCCTCGTCGCCCGGCACGCCGTCTACGTTCGCGGCGGCGACCGACGCACCGAGCGCCGTGCCGCTGCCCGCCGTCAGCGTGACGGGCGTGACCTGAGACGTCGCCGAGAGGGGACCGTGGACCCAGAACGCGTGCGACGGCGGCGATCCGATGAGCAGGTCCGGAACGCCGTCCCCGTCGAAGTCACCGAGGGCGAGCGCCATTCCGAACCCGGCATCGGGTTGCGTGTACGAGAACGCGCACGACGCCACGCCCGTCGTCGCATCGACGGCCCAGATCGAGACGTTCCCGCCCGTCGTCGCCGGCGTGCCGACGATGAGCTGCTCGCCGAGGCCCATGGGCCTCGGCGCCAGGAGGATGGGACGGTTCGGCAGCTTCCCCTCGTCGGAGAGGCCGCCCGAGACGACGAGCGGGCAGGCCGGGTCGGCGGGCGCCGTGACGCCTTTCGTGGCGTCACCGTCGAGGAAGATCGTGAGGTCGCTGCTCGACGCGACGACGAGCTCGGGCGCGTCGGCGCCCGCGAGCTGGCCTGCGGCGACGCCGAGGCCGAAGCGCGTCGGCGCCGTCGTGGGCGGCGTCGCGAACGCCGCGATCGTGGGCGTCGCCGCGAGCGTCATGAGATAGACGGCGCCCGTGCCGTTCGCGTCGGGCACGCCCAGCAGCACCTGATTCGCGCCGGGCACCTCGGCCATGGCCGTCACGGGCAACGAGACATCACCGCCGATGGCCGGCTCGAGCGCGGGCGCGTCGACGTTCTGTCCGTGGACCTGCCCCGTCGCGTCGACGTTGATGAGCGCGAGCGCGGCCTGGCTCTCCGCCGAGACGACGAACGTCCCGCCCGTCGAGTCGGCGGCGGGCCCCGAGAGCGGCAGGAGATACCGCCCGAAGTCGTCCGACGCCGCGAAGTGCGACGGCGCGCTCACGGAGAGCACGGGGGTGTGCGTCTGAATCGAATCGAAGTCACGCCAATCGCAGCCGGCGCCGAGCGCGACGGCCGCGTACACGAGCCCGAGCGTGACGCGCATCAGAATCGCCCCCACGCCGCGAGGCCGCCGCCGTCGGGACTCACCGTGGGCGCGAGGCCGAGCGACTTCTGGTCGAGGGCCCCCGTGCTGTCGGGGCCGTGCGACAAGAAGGTCGCGACGGCCGAGATGCCGATGAGCGCGCCGAAGCCGAACAAGACGTCGGCGCCGATCGCCTCGAGCTTGCCGCGCAAGAAGCGCGAGTCCGTGTTGTCGATGGGCAAGCCCGCCTTGATGTCGGCGTTCAGGCCGTCCTTCGTCTGCGACGCGAGGTGCCCGACGTAGGCGCCCGCGCCCACGATCACGAGCGCCGTCACGGCCGTCGAGATCGCGCGCGTGCGCGGCGGTCGCGGCGAGAACTGGACGTCAATCGTCGTCTCTATCGTGCGCGCGACCTCGATCTCGCCCGCGTAGTCCTCCATGCCCGCCTTCTCGACGACGACCTTGTGGCGACCGGGCGCGACCTCGGTCCGGCAGGGCGCCACGCACGCGAACATGCGGTCGACGAGCAGCCGCGCGCCCGTGGCGCCGCGCCCCGCGACGTTGATCCAGCCGCTGTTGCTCGTCTGCATGGGCCACGCGTACTGCGTCGCCGTGCCCGGCTTGACCTCGATCGTCTGCTCGACGGCGACGTAGCCCTGCTTCTCCATGTAGATGGTGTGCTGGCCCGGCTTGAGGTGACCCGTGAACGGCGTTCGCCCGATGGCGCCGATGTCCTTGGTGTCGATGTAGATGAGCGCGCCGACGGCGTTCGACGTCACCTCGATCCAGCCGAGGTAGTGCTCCTCGGACAGCGCGATGTAGATGTCGACGAGCTTGTCCGACTCGGGCGTCACGGAGCGCTCCTCGGGCTTGAACCCCTTCGACTCGAGGATGAGGCGCACGGGCTTCGGCTCGAGCGAGCCGTGCCACGGCGTCTTGGCGAACGGTCCGCTCGTCTTGTCGTTGAGATAGATCGTCGCACCCTGCGGCTTCGAATCGATGACGACGAGCCCCTTCGTATCGAACGACGGCAACACGAGCGGCGCGGCCGATGGCGTCGGCGGCGTGACCGGCGGCGGCGCGGCGGCGGGAGGCGCTCCAGGAGACGCGGGCGCCCCCGCGACGGGCGGAGCGACGGGCTCTGGTGATGGAGCGGCGGGCGGCGGCGCGGGCGGCGGCAACAACAACTTTGCGAGCGCGTCGATGCGCGCCCTCACCTGCGCGGCGTCGGTCGCGCCTGGATCGGTCGACAGATAGCGCTCGAAGTACTCCTTCGCCTGAACGAGCCGCTTCGCCTTCTCGAACGCGACGGCCGCGTTGAACAAGAACGCCGGATACGGCTTGTGCTCGAAGGCGTTGAGGAACCGATCGGCGGCCTTCTCGTACTCCTCGCGCACGAACGCGGTCTGCGCGGCCTCGAACGACTCTTTCGCGAGCTTGAGATCCTTGTCAGGCGCATCGTCGGCAAAAGTTCGAGCGCCGAGGACGCTAACGAACAGGCCGATGGCAAAAGCGAGCCCGAGAGGCGGCCTGCGCGATTGTGAGTACATTGGGGGGCCTCAAGAATGCAGAATCTCAACGATTGAAGCAACAACGGCGCGGGCGCCCGTCAGGCGGACCACGCTGGATCGACCGTGTTGGAGGAATGCCCTCATGAAGCTCATCCGTCCCGTTCTCTTGCCCATTCTCTTGATGGGCGCCGCCGCCTTCGGCGCCTGCGCGAGCAACAATCCGCTGCTCGGCGTTGGCGCGGCGGGCACCACAGGTACGCAGGGCACCGCGGGCGCGGGCGAGCCTGGCAATGCTGGCGCTCATGGCACTGCGGGCGCGCAAGGCACGGCAGGCGCGGCGGGTACCGCGGGTGCGCACGGTACCGCAGGCGCGCAAGGCACCGCAGGCGCTGGTGGTGCGGCGCCGACGCCGCTGCGAATCTCGGGCGTCGACGCGATCAACCGCATCACGGGCGTGCTCTGGCGGTCGAACCCGGACAGCGACACGCTCGCGCGCGCGCAGGCAGGCCAGCTCACGACCGTCCCACAGCTCGCGGCCACCGTTCGCTCGATGCTCGCCGATCCGCGCGCCGCCAGCGGCGTGGGCGCGTTTTATCGCTGGTGGCTCAACCTCGACGCCCTCCTGACGAGAGACGGCCTCTCGGCGAACACGCAAGCCGACATGGCGAACGAGACGGAGACGTTCGGCGTCAACGTCACGCTCGCCATGAATGGGACGTACGGCATGTTGATGACGGCGCCGTTCAGCTTCATCAACGCCGACCTCGCGAACATCTACGATGTCACCGGCGTCGTCGGGGACGATCTGCGACAGGTCACGCTCGATCCGAGCCAACGCGCCGGCCTGCTGACGCAGCCGGGCCTGCAAGCGCTCGGATCGTTCCTACCTAGAAACTCTCCCTCCCATCGCGGGACGATCATCCTCGAGCAGATCCTTTGTCAGAGCGTCCCCGCGGAGCCACCCAACGTCCCTGCGTTGGTGGCTCCGCCCGGCGTCACGCTCCGCGCGGCGCTCGCGGCCGAGGTGTCGAGCCCGGTCTGCCAGGCCTGCCACGGCTTCGTCGACCCACCGGGGTTGGCCTTCGAGACCTTCGACGACATCGGCCGCTTCCGTACGAACGACAACGGCGCGCCCGTCGACGTCTCCGGGCTCGCGATCAGGCTCGACTCCAGCGGGTCTCCGCCCGTGAATTTCTCCGGCCCCATCGAGCTCGCGAAGATCATCTCGGCCTCGGTGTCAGCGCAACAGTGCATGGCCAAACAGTGGGTGGCGTTCGTGCTGGGCGTGCCTGACTCGTCGGGGAC
>DATAZS010000570.1:0-5608 GCA_036271915.1 Polyangia bacterium | reverse complement strand
GACCTTCGTGACGGTGCCGGCCGAGATGCGGACCTGAGCGTCGCGCAGCGTGGCGCGGGCCACGACGAGGCTCGAATTGCGCGCCTCGACCAGCTCGTCCGTGCCCGCGGCCGTGAGGAAGGCCTCACCGACGGTGACGAGGAGCTCGGCCTCCTGAGCCGCGAAGTTCGCCTCGGACGAAGCGACGTTCGCGTTGACCGACTTCAGCGCGGCCCACGCGGCCGGCGCGAGCAGCGGCATGGTCGCACTGATCGATCCGTCCAACTGGTTGAGCGGCTGAAGCAGGAACGGTGTGGGACCGAAGGCGCCAGCCGGGAACTCGACCTTCGTATAATTGCGCGTGTATTTTCCCTGCGCGGCGATGTTGGGCAACAGCGATGACCAGGCCGTCTCCGTCGCCGTCTGCGCGGCCACGAGCTGGGCGCGGTCGACCTTGAGGTTCCGGTTGTTCTTGCGGGCCACGTCGATGGCCTGCTCGAACGACATCAGCGGCAGATCGGCCGGTTGACTCGAATCGCCGCGCAGCTGATCCGCCGCCGCGGGCTGCGGCGCGGGCGCCGATGTTTGAGCGAAGGCGGGCAGCGAGACCGCGCCGCAGCCGACGAGGGTCAACGTCGCGAGAGACATCTTCACGACTGCACCTCCGCGCCGGACTTGTGGCCGTTGCCCTCGGGGACGACGACGGATGGAGGCCCCATGACTTCGCTGGCGCCGGTTTCGGAATCGGGACGGGGTTTGATTCGCAAGAGCTTCTTCCATTTCACTGAGAGGTCATCGAACAAGGAGTAAGCGACGGGCGTCGCGAGCAACGTGAGGAGGAGCGACAAGACCTGCCCGCCGACGACGGGGCCCGCCGTCGCGCGGTTGAACTCGGCGCCGATGCCTTTCGAAGTCACGAGCGGCAACATACCGGCGACGAACGCCAGCGTCGTCATCAAAATGGGGCGCAGACGATCGCGGTTGCCGTGCAGGATGGCGTCGCGCCGGCTGTAGCCCTCGCGGCGCAGGTGGTTGATGTGATCGATCTGCAGGATCGAGTTCTTTTTCACGACGCCGAAGAGCACCAAGATGCCGAGCATCGTGAAGATGTCGAGCGACTGCTTGAAGATCAGCAGCGAGATCAGCGCGAACGGCACCGTGAGCGGCAGCGCGAGCAGGATCGTCACGGGGTGCAGCCATGACTCGAACTGCGCCGCGAGGATGAGGTACATGAAGATGAACGCGAGGCCGAACGCGATGATGAAGTTCTGGCCCGTGCGCTTGATCTCCTTCGACTGACCGAACGGCGCGAAGCGGTACTCGCCCGGCAGGTGCTCGTTGGCGACGATCTTCTCGAGCGCCGTGCCGATCTCGGATGCGCCCACGCCGGGCGCCGTGTTCGCGAGGAAGGTCACCTGGCGCTGGCGCGACAGGCGATCGATCTTCGAGGGGCTCGCGTCGGGCTTGAGCTCGACCACGTCGAGCAGCGGCACGGCGCCGAGCTTCGACGACGGCACGGTCAGCAGCGCGAGCGCCTGCTGGCTCGACCGGAACTGCTCCTCGGCGCGCACGAGGATGTCGTACTCGCGGCCGCTCTCCTCGTAGCGCGAGACCTTGAGGCCGCCGATGAGGATCTGCGCGGCGGCGGCGACGTCCGCGACGTTGACGCCCAGGTCGGCCGCCTTGCGGCGGTTCACGACGGCGACGACCTCGGGGTTGCCCGTGATCATCGACGTGTCGATGTCGACGGCGCCCGGGACCTGCCGCAGCTTGTTCGAGATCGTCTCGGCGTACTCGCCGAGCTTCGCGAGGTCGGGGCCCGTGAGCGTGTACTGCACCGTCGCCGTGCTGAAGGCGCCGCCGCCGAAGGCCGCGACGTCGAGCACCGACACGCGGTACGACTTCGGCAGCTTCGTGACGATCTCCTTGCGCGCGCGCTGCTCCAGCTGATCCTGCGTGAGCTTGCGGTGGTCGGGCGGCACGAGGCGCACGAAGATCGACGCGAGGTTGGCCGTCTTCGTCGCGTTGTCGCCGATCGTGACGTTGGTCTGGCTCACCTCGGGCCACTCGCGCACCTCGCGCGCGACGCGCTCGGCCGCGAGCTCGGTCGCCGCGAGGCTCGTGCCCTCGGGCGTGCGGATGCTGAACTCGAACTGCGCCTCGTCGTTCTTGGGCAAGAAGCCCTTGGGCACGGCCTTGACGAGCGGCACGCACGAGCCGAGCGTCGCGAACGACGCGACGACGACGATCCAGCGCCGGTCGATGACGTAGCCGAGGACCTTCATGTAGAGGCGCTCGATGGGGCGGTAGAAGAGGTCGACGAGGCGCTCGAGGGCGCCCTTCTTGTGCTCACCCTCGGGCCGCAGGCGCAGCCAGCGCGACGCGAGCATGGGCGTGAGCGTGAAGCTCACGAACAGGGAGATCGCGATGGCGGCGCCCATCGTGAGGCCGAAGCTGCGCAGGAAGCGGCCGGGGATGCTGTTCATGAAGGCGACTGGCAGGAAGACGGCCAGCAGCGACAGCGTCGTCGCGAGCACGGCGAGGCCGATCTCCTTCGTGGCGTAGATCGCGGCCGGCATGGGGCGCACGCGCTTCTCCTCGACGAAGCGGACGATGTTCTCCAGGACGACGATGGCGTCGTCGATGACGATGCCGACGGCGAGCGCGAGCGCGAGCAGCGTGATGACGTTGAGCGTGAAGCCCATGAGCGACATCAGCATGAACGTGCCGACGATCGACGTCGGGATCGCGAGCGCCGCGATGATCGTGCTGCGGAAGTTGCCCAGGAACACGAGCACGACGAGCGACGCGAGGAAGGCGCCGAGGATGAGGTGCTCGCGGACGGCGTCGACGCTCGTGCGCGTGCTCTCCGTGTTGTCGCGGATGACGGTGAGCTTGATGCTGCCCGGCAGCGCGGGCTCGAGCTCCTTCATGCGCACGCGCAGGGCATCGACGACGGCGACGCTGTTCTCCCCCGACTGCTTGCGGATCGAGAGCACGACCGACGCCTTGCCGTTCACGAGCGCCGAGGTCTCGGCTTCTTCCTGGCCGTCGACGACCGTCGCGACGTCGCGCACGAGGATGGGGTGGTTGTCGACGTTGCGGATGATGATGTCACCCACACCGTCGACGCTCGTGATGCGGCCGCGCACGCGGAACGTGAGGCGCTGCGGACCCGTCTCGATGGCGCCGCCCGGCGTCGTCACGTTCTGCGAGATGATGGCGCGCTGGATCTCGGTGGCCGAGATGCCCGCCGAGCGCATCTTCTGCGGGTCGACGAACACCTGCACCTGGCGCTTGCGGCCGCCGACGATCGAGACCTGACCGACGCCCTCGATGCTCTCGAGCGCCTGTCGCACCTCGTGGTCGGCGATCTCGGTCAGCTCGCGGACGGGCAGCTTGCCGTCCATGGCGACGAGCAGCACGGGGGCCGCGTCGGGATCGAGCTTGCCGATGACGGGCGGCTTCGTGCCCTCGGGCAGGTCGTTGAGCACGAGGTTCACGTGGTCGCGCACGTCCTGGGCCGCGACGTTGACGTCGTGATCGAGCGTGAACGTCACGAAGACCTGCGAGACGCCCTCGGTCGACACCGACCGCAGCTCATCGATGCCGCCCAGCGTGTTGACGGCCTCCTCGATCTTGTCGGTGAGCTCGGTCTCGACCTCTTCGGGCGCCGCGCCCGGCAGCGTCGTCACGATCGAGATGATGGGGAAGTCGACGTTCGGGAAGCGGTCGACGTTGAGCTTGCTGTAGCCGAGGATGCCGACGACCGCGATCGTCAGGATCATCACCGTCGCGAAGACGGGGCGCCTTACGGAGATCGATGCGAGCCACTGCATGGCGTCCTCACTGCACCCGCGCGCCGTCGCGCATCTCGGGGGTCACGTCGACGACGACCATGTCGCCCGACTTGATGCCGTTCACGACGGGCACGAGGCCGCCGCGCGCATCGTCGACCTGCACGAGGTGATCTTCGAGGCGTCCGGAGGTCACGGTGAAGACGTGGCGCAGCGTGCCCTCGGCGCGCACGGCCGATTGGGGCACGGCCGGCAGTGTCTGTTCACCGAGCGCGAGGCGCGCCGTCACGAACATGCCCGGGCGCAGGTCATGACCCTGGTTGTCGACGGTCGCCTCGACGACGGCGTCGCGCGTCTGCTCGCGCACCGAGGGGCCGACATAGCGGATCTTGCCGTGGTAGGCCGGCCCCGCGTCGTTGGCGGCCGTGTGAAAGTCCACCGTCAGGCCCTGCTTGACGGCCGCGACGTCGGCCTCGGGCACGGTCAGCTCGACGCGCAGGTTGTCGACGTCGACGAGCGACACGACGGCCGTGTCGGCGCGCACGTACTCGCCGGCCGTCACGAAGCGTTCGACGATCATCCCCGAAAACGGCGCGCGGATCTCGGTGTCGCGCAGCGCCTCGGCCGTGAGCGTCTTGTGCGCCTCGGCCGCCGACACCGACCACTTGCTCGTCTCGCACTGCGTGCGCTGCCGATCGTGCTCGGCCTTCGCGATCGCGCCCTTCTCGAACATCTGGTCGTTGCGCTGGCAGTCGAGCTGCGCCTGCGCTTGCTGCAGCTTCAGCGACTCGACCTGCGCGGCGGCCTCGTCGGCCTGCGCGCCCAGCGCGCGTGCATCGAGCTTCGCGAGGACGGCGCCCTTGCGGACGACCGACCCGCGCTCGACGCTCGTCGAGACGACCTTACCGACGGCGCCAGCCGCCACCTTGGCCTCCTCCGAGCCGATGAGCGAGCCCGACAGCGTCAACGTGCGCGGCACCTTCAACGCTTGCGCCGCGATCTGCTTGACGGCGATGGGGGCGGAGACCTCGTCCTTGCCCTGCGGCTGGGATTCGGCTTCCGAGCGCCGGCACCCCCCCGTGGCGAGCGACGCGGCGATGACCACGAAGGTCAGGTGAAGAGCTGAGCGCGAGCGAAAATTCATGGGGAGGGCCTCTTTGCCAGTGTGTGAAAGAGACTATATTCGTATTCTAGAAAGATTGAAGTGGTCAATTATTAAGTTTTGTGAAAGTATTGAACACGGATGGAAGACAAGCTGAAGCGATTTCGCGCCGGCAAGAAGCTGACCGCGGACGACTGTTGGCCCGTGATGATCGAATTTCTCCTCAGTCAGAAGTCCTGGTGGGTGGCGATGTGCGAGGAGTTTGACCTCACGCCGATGCAGGGGCACGCGATTCGTACCCTCGATCCTGAGCGGCCGCTCGCCATGAGCGTGCTCGCGCAGGAGCTGGTCTGTGACGCCTCGAACGTCACGGGGATCGTCGACAAGCTCGAGTCGCGCGGCCTCATCGAGCGCCAGAGCGCCGAGGGCGATCGCCGCATCAAGATGCTCGTCGTGACGGAGAAGGGGCGCCTGCTGCGCGATCAGCTGTGGGCGCGCACGATGGAGGCGCCGCGCGCCGTGACGGCGCTGCCCGAGGAGACGCGGCGCCGCCTCGCCGAGGCGCTGCGGTCGATCGTCGACGAACGGCTCGCGCTGACGTCCGAGCCGCGCTAAATACGGCGCTTGCGCCGCATCATCTACCTCGCGCGCCACGGCGAGACGTCGTGGAACCTCGAGGGCCGTTGGCAGGGGCACACCGACATCGCGCTCAACGAGGTCGGCCTCGAGC
>DATAZS010000569.1:0-21450 GCA_036271915.1 Polyangia bacterium | reverse complement strand
GCGCCGCGTACCTCGCGCTCAACCCCATGGGCAAGGTCCCAGCGCTCACCGACGGCGAGGTCGTGCTGTGGGAGTCGAACGCCATCAACTGGTACGTCGCCGAGAAGCACCCCGAGGCGCGCCTGCTGCCGACGACGGTCGCGGGCCGCGCGGCGGTCCAGCGCTGGTTGTACTTTCAGGTCGGCCACGTCTCGCCCGCGTGCCACCCGATCTTCCTCGCGACGAACGCGCGCGTGCAGGCGTTCTGGAACGTCAAGGTCGACGACCGCGCCGTGACGGCGGCGCGCCGCGAGCTCGCGCGCTTCCTGCCCGTGCTCGACCGCGCGCTCGAGAAACGCGAGTGGCTCGAGGGCGACCTGTCACTCGCCGATCTCGCGTACGCGCCGCACCTGTGGCTCATCGCCGACGGCGGGTTCGACTTCGCGCCGTTCCCAGCCGTTCGCGCCTGGCTCGATCGCTTGCTCGCGCGCCCGGCCTGGCGTAAGGCGACCGAGCTCGTCTGGGGTTAAGACGTCGGTTTCTTGGGATGGGCCTCGTCGCCGACGGGGACCTCGCCGAGGGCTTCGTGGCGCTTGCGCTTGTGCACGGCTTCGGCTTCGTCGACCGAGTGCGACTGGCCGAGATCGCCGTCGCGCTTCGACATCTCGGCGAGGCGTTTGTAGAACTTGTGCAGCTTCACGAGCTCGGCCTCGTTGAGATCCTCGGCGTCGATGAGCCGGTTGCTCGCGCCGTGGAGCGCGGCGACGATCTCGTTGAGCTTGAGGTGGACCGCCATCGCGTCCTTGTTCTGCGAGCGCTGGATGAGGAACACCATGAGGAAGGTCACGATGGTCGTGCCCGTGTTGATGACGAGCTGCCACGTGTCCGAGTAGTGGAAGACAGGCCCCGTCACGAGCCACACGAGGACGACGAGCACGGCGACGGCGAACGCCCACGAGCTGCCCGCCCAGTTCGTGACCAGGCGCGACCAGAGCTCGAGGCGACGTCCCAGCGCCGATCGGGGCGGACGCGGTCCGTGTCGTTGCATGTCGCAGATCTAAACACCCTTTTGGGCGTTTCAAAGATTTCGGAGTCCGTTTCGGCTATTCTGGGCGCCTCTTATGATCGGGCAACAGTTCGGCAACTACCGGGTCCTCTCGCTGCTGGGCGAGGGCGGCATGGGCGCCGTCTACTTGGCCGAGCACCCCGGCATCGGTCGGCGCGTCGCCGTCAAGGTGCTGCACAAGCAGTTCTCGGGTGACGAGCAGCTCCTGGGCCGCCTGCTCAACGAGGCGCGCGCCGCGAACGCGATTCGCCACCCGAACATCATCGAGATCCTCGACTCGGGCATGCGCGAGGACGGCGTGCCCTACCTCGTCATGGAGCTGCTCGAGGGCGAGAGCCTCGGCCAGCGCATCCGCCGCGCGGGGGCGCTGCCCCTGGCCGACGTGCTCGCGTTCGTGCTGCAGACGGCGTCGGCGCTGGGCGCCGCGCACAAGAAGGGCATCGTCCACCGCGACCTCAAGCCCGACAACCTGTTCATCGTCCCCATCAGCAGCGGCGACGAATCGGGGCGCGTCGAGACCGACGGCCCGACCGAGAAGATGAAGGTGCTCGACTTCGGCATCGCGAAGCTGCAGATGCCGCAGCCGGGAGACTCGGTGAAGACGCGCACGGGTACGCTCATGGGCACGCCCGTGTACATGTCGCCCGAGCAGTGCCGCGGCACGAAGATGGTCGACCACCGCAGCGACGTGTACTCGCTGGGCATCATCTTCTACGAGATGCTCGTGGGGCACCCGCCCTTCGTTTCAGAGGGCTTCGGCGAGCTCGTCAACATGCACCTCAACGTGCCGCCGCCGTCGGCGCGCGTCGCGCGGCCCGAGGTGAGCGAGCAGCTCGACGGCATCATCACGAAGATGCTCGCGAAGAACCCCGAGGATCGTTACCCCGACATGGCGTCGCTCACGAGCGCGATCCGCCTGGCCGCGGGGCCGCCGTTCTCGGTGCACCGGTCGTCTCCCGATCTCAGCCACACGCCGCCGCCGGTCGCGAACGCGCGCCCCGTGCCCACGGGCGACGGTCGACCCGCGCAGCCGCAGGTCACGACGTTCCGCACGGGCGTGGGCGAGGTCACCGTGCCGCCCACGATCCAGACGGGTGGCGGCCGCGGCAAGATGATCGCCGGCGTCGTCGCGCTCGCCGTGTTGGGCGGCGGCGCGTACTTCTTCCTCGGCGGCGGATCCAAGGTCGAGCCCGCGCCCGTCGCCGTGGCCGCGCCCGCGCCGAAGCCAGAGGCGCCCGCGCCCGTCGTCGCGCCTGCGCCGAAGCCAGCGGCGCCGGTCGCTCCCAAGACGGTCACCGTGCACCTCGCCACCGATCCGCAGGGCGCGCAGATCTTCGACGTCGCTGGCGGCGCCTCGCTCGGCACGACGCCGCTCGCGCTCACGCGCCCGCGCGGCGCCGCGCTCAAGGTGCGCGTCGCGAAGGACGGCTACCTCGATTCGACGCGCGACGTATCGCTCGACGAGGACTCGGCGCTCGAGTTTGCGCTCGAGCACAAGCCGACGCCCGCACCCAAGCCGCACGCGCACAAGGTTTCGCGCGAGCGCGACCACGGCGCCGACGACGGCCCCGCGAAGCTGTAGACGCGAGCATAGGCCCGACGACGAACGGTCGTCGCACGCCGATCGTCCGACGCGACGGCGCGACGAGAGCGTCACGCCCCGGCTCGCTCGGTACAAAGTGTCGCACCCCGCGCCGTAAAAGCGAGCATTGCGCTCGAAGACTACGATCACAGTTGATCGAAACCAGGTTTCGAAACTCACGATCGTTGCCAGGCCCGTCGGGCCGAAGGGCGCGCGCAGGACTCGTTGGATTCGGCGCTCATGCCCGCGCTCTCGAGGTCGCTCATCGGGTGCTTCCCTGCGACGGATCGCCGCGACAGTGGTGGATTGACCCTTGCAAGCGACGGGCTCGTGCAACGGAGCCCTCCTGTTTTCTTGTGCGTCGATTTTCCACCGTCGTTGAGCGCCACGTTGAGCGCCGATGCGCGACGGTGCGGATACGCGACGTCGTGCCTGCGCGCCGCCGACATCGCCAATGACGATCGGTGGCACGCGTCCGCCGTCGCTCTGGCCGCTTGTTACCTCGAGAAGGCTGAGAGCCGAGAGAAGCTCGAAGCGATCAAAGGCGCCTTGTTGAACATCCCCTTCGTCGTCATCACGGACGTTTGCTCGCTCATTCTCGCAAGCCGGGTCGTTCGGTTGGGCGCGCACGCTGTCCTCGCGCGTCCGACGACGTTTTCACAGCTCCTGGCGGCCGTGCGGGGGGCCGTCGAGGACGACATGCAACCCATGTCGCTCGATCGCGCGATCTGGGAGCATCTCAACCAAGCGCTCGTCGAGGCCGGCACGATCTCGAGAGCGGCGCGGCGTCTTCGGCTCGATCGCAGCTCGTTCAAGCGCATGTTGCGTAAGTTCCCGCCTGGCGCTTGAGGGCTGGGTCAATTTACCTCATTGCGAGGGGTATTAAGGATCGCTTATAGGTGGCACGTTCGAGAGTCCCAATCATGAGGAGGTGCCACGATGAGAGTGATCAAAGCGGCGACGGTGGGCGTTGTCCTCGCCATGGCTCAATATGCCTGGGCGAATCCGACGTACCTCATAGATGACAACCTATCGAACAATGGCGCAGGCTGCGGGGAGGTCGATCTCAACGACGTCACGTCGTCGTTGGAGAATTCACTCAACAATATCAGCTGGAGCGGCGAGCGTTGGGTCAATGGCGACGCATGGCCACAAGATTTCATGGAGGAGTGCTCGTCTAATTTCGGGCCGAACGGATTCGACCAGTACGAGGCTGACAACGCCAACTTCAGCGTCTTCAGTGGTCATGGAAACACGGGGCTGATTGCGTGGGGAACCCCTCATGACGGTGTCTGCGCGATGACGCTCGCGGGCGGCGTTCGGCTCGGATCGATGAGCGGCGCGATGAGCGCGACGTCCGTGTACGCGAGTTGCTGCACGTTGAACGCGAATTCTTTGACGTCGCAGGCAAATTTTGAATGGACGCGCCAGCAGCTCGGTTTTCACGATACCTGCGAGATCGGCGACACCGACGTCAGTGACTTCTTCGATAACACGTATGAGACGAGCAACAAGAACGCTTGGTTCAACCACCTCGAAGATCGCCCCGGCTGGTTTACGGGCGACAACTCCCCCGTCGTGTGGAGCGCCGGTGTCAACTCGACCGAGGCCGGGAACGTCGAAAACACGGCGTCGCTGCGCCAGCAGATCTACGTCACCCCGCGAGGCAGCGGGCCGTCCTGCAATCAGGGACAACCCGCGTTCTGGTACAGCGCCACCTACATCGATCACGGGAACGGAGGATGCTCATGATTCGCCAGAGAGATGTTCGTTGGTTGGGAATCGCGTTCTTCGCCTGTCTCGGTTGCGCGAAGCCCGATGGGGGGAGTGAGCCGGTCATGACGTCGAGCGCGCTCGCGGTTGCGGGGACGTCGCTGGCGGTGTTCGAGGCGAAGCAGCCGACACGCACGAGTGACGACCTGAGCGCGCGTTTGCGGACGATCGTGGGCCTCGTCGCGGCGAATTCTTCCGTGGCGCCGAGCACCTTCTCGGATCTCGTCGGTCGACACGCCGGCGCCGCGGCGCGATGGGCCGAGAAGATCGCGATCGGCGCGGCCAACCTTCACGTCGAATACTATCCGCAGTTTGACGACCTGCGCGTCAACAACCTCGACGTCGAGGACCAGCTGAATCCCTCTGCCGACGTCGGCGAGGCTGGCGCTCGCGCCGTCCTCTCCTCGGTTGTCGCGAAGCTGGCATCGGCGAACATCATCGCGGCGTCTCAGTACGATACCTCGACGGCTGAGCTCGGATACACGAAGCACATGGAGGGCGTCTCGACGGAGACCGTCGTCCCGCAGGTGCTTCAGTATCGATTCACGTTGCGGCGGAGGATCAACGGCATCGATTTCGCCAACGCGGGAATGCGCGTCGTCGTCCATCGAGACGGGCGGCTCGCCGCGCTTCGCATCGGTGGCGGCGACGTCAAGTCGATCGTGACCGCCGGTGTCGAAGAGCCCACGGGGAAGGGTTACCGATTCAACTCCGTCGTCGACTCGGCCGCCATCATCTCGCGTTTTGCCAAGGAGACGCCGGACGCGCGCGGGGTCAGGCATCGGCTGATGTACGTCATCATGCCGGGAACGGGAATGGTCGAGCCCAGGCACGTCGTGTTCTCCGCACACTCGTCGGATGACGGGCACGGAGACATCGTGATTGCGCGTGCCACACACGCGGCCTACTCTCTTGCCGATGCTTCGGCGGCTCCGGTGTCTCTGTCGGATCCGCCCGCGTCGACCAAGACGAAGGCCACCCGTACGCAGTAGGTCGATCGTCGGTCGTCAAGGCGTGCGCACCGGGCCCTTGCCCTCCGGGCGGACGCTTTGGCGACCGTTGGTCGTCCTCGTCGTGATGTCGTCCGTCGCTTGTTCGAACGGAGCGACGACGACGATTGATGGTCCGTTGCTCTATTGGACGGTGGATTTGCGGCCCCTCGATCGTTGCGGTGGTCGACGCCAGTTCGCCGTCCTCAGACCTGGCGTCGACGTCGAGGTTGTCCAGACCTCAGGCGTCGAGACGACGAAGGTTCCATTGACGCCGTCCGGGGCGTGCACGCCGTTTCCCGTCGCGATCGGAACCAGTGACCTCAACGGCGATGGACTGAACGATCTCCTGATCGTGGACACCGGCTGCGGATCACAGGTCGCGCTCGCGACGAGCGACTGCCATTACGTCGAGTCGGCCTGGATGACGGAGTTGCCAACGGAGGCGGCGTTCCCCGACGCGATGGCGATGAGTTGCTCGGACGGATCGCAGGTGCTGGCGCTGAGCTCGACGGCCGAGCTCAGCGCGGTCGCGAGGTCCCCTTGGACGGGGCGATGGACTTCAGGGGCGGACCTCGAGTACGGAGCTGAACCGACGGCGTCGCAGGCGGCCGTCTCGGCGTTGGCGATCCCCGTTCAGACGCTCGCCTCGCAGGGGGCTGGTGTCCTTTTCCAGCAGGGAGCCACGTTGTCGAGCGTGACTTGTGGGGCGCTCGTCGATCCGTCGACGACGCTGCCTTTGGGGATGGTCGCCGTCGGGCCGCGTCCCGGCGCCCTCCAGTTCTATGGTTTCGACCAATGGACGCCCGTCGCGGCGCAAGGTTGTCAGGAGTTTGCCGTGTCCGTGGGCGTGTACCCGCCGGTGGTCCGGAGCCCACCGCGTCGGCTGCGGCGGATGACGTTCTATGACGACGGCTACGATACGGCGCTCCTCACCGAATTCGATGTTCAGTCCGTGGCGGCAGTGTCCGACGCCGATCATCCCTTCGCCCTGGTCGGGATGATCAAGGGGCCTCCGGGTGCTCGGCAGCTCGAGGTCGACCAGCTGACCTGTGCGGGGAGCCAAGTGTTGTCGAGCGCGCCCATCGATGGCTTCGCGGGGACCGGTCGGTACGCGCTTCGCGCGACGGGGACCCTGGCCGCCGATGACGTCGTGCTCTGGTGGAGCGACGGCGACGATGTGTCGGGAATGCGGGTCAGCACGACGGGTGTTCTTGCCAGGTGGAGCGGAGATCCGTGACGGCGCGGGGCATGGTGCTGCTCGTTGGGCTGGTGCTGTTCCTCGGCACGTTCGGCTGCGGATCGGGTGGCAAGTCCTGTCAGCACAATGCCGACTGTGCCAACTCGGCCACGGGACGCGGCTGCGTACCGACCGAGTCATGGTGCGCCGACGGCCACTGTGAGTCGGCTTGTCGTCCCGGGTGCAAGACGATCGAGCCGGACGTGAACACGTGCGCGGCCCCGCTCATCTGCAACGACGACGGCAAGACGGCTCTTTTCCCGCCCTACTGTACGGGGACGGCCATCCCGTGCGGGACGGCGGCGGACTGTCCGTTGTTTCGTCCCGCCGAAGATGCCGGACAGGCCGTCTGGAGCTGCGAGGACGGGGGCTGTCGGTACCCTGGCCTCGACTACGTGATCGGCGCGCCGTAGCGCTCAGTCCTCCCGGTCGTGTACGAGCCGCGCGACGGGGACGCCGCCGCGCATGTGGGACTCGACGATCTCGGGTACGTCGGCGACCGAGACGCCCACGTACCAAACCCCTTCCGGGTAGACGACGATCGTCGGCCCTTCGAAGCACGGCCCTAAACACCCCGACGGCGTGACCGCGATCTTGCCCCACAGCTCGGGGTGCGCGCCCAGGCCCTCTTGCAGCACCGTCAGCAGCTCGGCCGAGCCGCGCGCGCCGCACGAGGGCTTGCCGCCTTGGGGGCGGGTGTTCGTGCACACGAAGAAGTGGCGTTCGACTTTGGGCACGGGGACTCCTGTGCCATGCTGAGCCATCCGCCATGGCGCGGCAAGGTGCACGTCTCTCGCTGAATCTGTCGCTCATCTTGGCGGTCGTCTTCCCCGCCATCATCTGCGCGGCGGTCGCGCTTGCCTATTACGGTTACCGGTACGCGGTCGCGGCGTCGGTGCGGAGCAAGGCGTCGCTTCTCGAGGGCAACGAGCAGGTCGCGCAGCTGCTCATCGGGCAGGTGCAAAACCGCATCGACGAGCTCGACCGCGACCTCTTCTCGGCGCTCGAGTGGCGCGACACGGAGGCCGAGCCGCCCGCGTTCTTCGACCTGCCGCCGGGCGTCGAGTCGGTCGCGCTGCTCGACGAGTCGCTCAAGATCCGCTCGCTGTACCCCACGCCCGATCCGCGCCGCCGCGCGCGCGAGCTCGATCGCTGGCAGAGCTACGTCAAGGGGCTCGACTGGCGGTCGCTGCAGGCGTGGACGCCCGATCTGCCCGGCAACTTTCGCCACCTGCACCAGCTGTTCGAGGGCAAATCGGTCCTCATCGCGTACGCCGCGAAGACGACGATCGACGATCGCAGCTACTACATCGCCGCGAAGATCGACCTCAAGGTCGTGACCCAGGATTGGATCCCCGAGGAGATCGCAGCGGTCGCGGGCAAGCGGCGCGTCGCGATCCTCGACGAGGTCGCGCGGCCCGTGTACGGCGAGCCGCAACCGCAGACGTCGTATCTGTACGAGGCGTCGTTCGGCAAGACGCTGTACGCGTGGCGCGTGCAGATCTCGCCCCGCAACGTCGCCGAGCTGCGCAAGCAGGCCGAGACGGAGCGCCTGCTGGGCGTGCTGCTCATCCCCGTGTCGACGGTCATCATCGCCATGGGCCTCGGCGTCGTGTTCCTCGCTGTGCGCGCCGAGCGGCGCGCCTCGCAGCTCAAGAGCGACTTCATCGCGAACGTGTCGCACGAGCTCAAGACGCCGCTGTCGCTCATCCGCATGTTCGGCGAGCTCATCGCGACGGGGCGGCACAAGGGCGAGGGCTCGGCGCGCGAGTACGCGGGCATCATCACGCGCGAGTCCGAGCGCCTCTCGCACCTCATCGACAACGTGCTCGACTTCGCGCGCCTCGAGCGCGGCAAGGCGAGCTACCGCTTCGCCGAGGGGCGCCTCGATGAGGTCGTCGAGCGCGCCATCGACGTGTTCCGCTACCGGCTCGACAAGGAGAAGATGAAGCTGCGGACCGACATCGAGGAAGGGTTGCCGCCCGTGCGCATGGACGAGGACGCCATGACGCTCGTGCTGCTCAACCTCGTCGACAACGCCGTGAAGTACGCGGGCGAGGGCGGCGAGGTCGACGTGCGCCTGTCGCGCGCGCCGGGCGGCGTCGCGCTCGCCGTGCGCGATCGCGGCCCCGGCATCTCACGCGACGACCAGCGGCGCATCTTCGAGCGCTTTTACCGCGCCAACGACGCGCGCATGCGCAACGTGCGCGGCAGCGGCATCGGCCTGTCGCTCGTCAAGCACATCGCCGAGGCGCACGGCGGCCGCGTCGAGCTCGCGAGCGCGCCGGGGCAGGGCTCGACGTTCACGGTGTTCGTGCCGGCGGCGCCGCTCGTGACGCCCGGTCCCGAAGAGAGGGCCGCGTCGTGAGCGGCGGCGCGCACACGTCGTCGCCGACGCTCGCGGCCTTGCGGCGCCGCATCCTCATCATCGAGGACGAGCCCGATCTCGTGCGCGGTCTGCGTGACGCGCTCGAGTTCGAGGGCTTCGACATCGTGTCGTCGGGCGTGGGGCGCGAGGGCGTCGAGCTCGCGCGCGAGCGAGCGCCCGACCTCGTGCTGCTCGACCTCATGCTGCCCGACATGAACGGCTTCGCCGTGTGCGAGGAGATTCGCGCGACGAGCCCGCTCGTGCCCATCATCATGCTCACGGCGCGCTCGCAGGAGAGCGACAAGATCCGCGGGCTCGAGGTGGGCGCCGACGACTACGTCACGAAGCCGTTCTCCGTGGGCGAGCTCGTCGCGCGCATCGGCGCGATCTTCCGCCGCCTGCAGCGCTCGGGCGGGCCGCAGGACGAGATCCGCATCGGCGCCGCCGTCGTCTTCCCGAAGCGCCACGAGCTCGTGCGCAAGGGCAAGACGCACACGCTGTCGTTCTACGAGGTCGAGCTCGTGCGCCTGCTGCACGAGCGCGCGGGCGAGCCCGTGTCGCGCGATGAGCTGCTCGAGAAGATCTGGGGCGTCTCGGGCCACGCCTCCACGCGCAGCGTCGACAACTTCGTCGTCAAGCTGCGCAAGAAGATCGAAGAGAACGCTGCCAAGCCCGAGCACATCGTGACGATCTATGGGACGGGCTACAAGCTGCTGCTTTAGCGCGCTCGCGCTCGTGCTCGCGATGTCAGGCCTCGCGCGCGGCAAGGCGCCGCTCCGTCACGTCGTCTCGCTCGACGACGGGTGGCGGTTCTTACGCGCGGACGCGCCGGGCGCCGAGGCGCCGCGCTTCGATGACCGCAGGTGGGCGCACGTCACCGTGCCGCACACGTGGAACGCCAAGGACGGTCAGGACGGCGGCGGCGACTACTACCGCGGCGTGGGCTGGTACCGCCGCCACGTCGCGATCCCGAAGGCGGAATCGGGCCGCGAGCTTTACGTCGAATGTGACGGCGCGAACCTCGAGACGACGCTGTTCGTGAACGGCCACGAGGTCGGTCACCACGCGGGCGGCTACGCGCGCTTTCGCTTCGATGTCACGTCGGTCGTCGCCCCGGGCGACAACGTCCTCGCCGTCAAAGTGACGAACGCGCCCAATCCGAACGTCGCGCCGCGCTCGGCCGACTACACGTTCTTCGGCGGCCTCTACCGCGACGCGCGCCTCGTGAGCGTCGATCCCGTCCACCTCGACATGGACAGCTTCGGCTCGTCGGGCGTGCTCGCGTTCCAGCAGGACGTCACGAAGGAGAGCGCGACCGTGAGCGTGCGCGCCTCGGTGAGCAACGCCGACCCCGCGGCGCGCGACGCCGACGTCGCCGTGAGCGTGCGCGTGCCGTCGGGCCCCGACGCGGGCCGCATCGTGAGCCGCGCGAGCGCGCACCTGCCCGTCCCCGCGCACGGCACGCGCGAGGCGACGCTCGTGCTGTCGATCGCGTCGCCGCACCTATGGGATGGCGTGCGCGATCCCTATCTCTATGCGCTCGACATCGAGGTCACGACGGGCGGCCACGTCGTCGACGCCATGACCGAGCCGCTCGGCCTGCGCCGGATCGACTTCGACGCGGGCGCGGGCTTCGCGCTCAACGGCGCGCTGCTAAACCTGCACGGCGTCAACCGCCACCAAGATCGCCAGGACAAGGGCTGGGCGATCTCGACGCGTGACCAAGACGAAGACATGGCGATCCTGCGCGAGCTGGGCGCGAACGCCGTGCGCCTCGCGCACTACCAGCACAGCCAGTATTTCTACGATCTGTGCGACAAATACGGCCTCGTCGTGTGGGCGGAGATCCCCGTCATCAACAGCGCGGGCACGGGACCGTTCGTCGACAACGCCAAGCAGCAGCTCGCCGAGCTCATCCGGCAGAGCGGCAACCACCCGTCGATCGTCACGTGGAGCGTCGCCAACGAGCTGCAGCACGACAAGTCGGACGCGGGCGCGCTCGCGCCGCTCGTGAGCGCGCTGAATGAGGTCGCGCACCGCGAGGATCCATCGCGGCCCACGACGCTCGCGACGTTCTACCCGGCGACCGACCCGTCGGCGGCGATCACGGATCTCGTGGGGTTCAACCGCTACGACGGCTGGTACGTCGGCACGATCGAAGCGTTCCCGACAGGCCTCGACGTCATGCGCGAGCGTCGCCCGCAGCTGCGCATGGCGATCAGCGAGTACGGCGCGGGCGCGAGCGTCGCCATTCATTCGGCGACGCCCAAGAAGATGGATCACTCCGAGGAGTACCAGGCGCTGTTCCACGAGGCGTACTGGCAGGCGCTCGCGGTGCGCCCGTGGATCTGGGGCTCGTTCGTGTGGAACCTCTTCGACTTCGCGTCGGACGGCCGAAAGGAGGGCGATCAGCCGGGGCGCAACGACAAGGGCCTCGTCACCTACGATCGGAAGATCAAGAAGGACGCGTTCTATCTGTTCAAGGCGTGCTGGTCGGCGCGTCCGTTCGTCTACATCACGGGCCGGCGCTTCTCGCCGCGCTCCGTGGGCGCGACCGAGCTCAAGGTGTACTCGAACGCCGCGAGCGTCGCGCTGCGCGTGAACGGCAAGTCGCTGCCCGAGCAGCGCGCGCCCACGCACGTCTTCGTGTGGCCGGGCGTCGCGCTCCGGGCGGGCGCCAACATCGTCGAGGCGACGGCCGTCGTCGACGGTCACACCGTCCGCGATCGAATCACGATCGTCGGACGCTAGTTGGCGTCTCCATTGGCCGATAGCACTGCTCGCGCAATGGTCGTCAGGCAGGCTTCGGTCGATGGCGCTCCCGTGCCCTCATAGTCATAGATGGCAATAGACAAATTCTCCTTAACTACATAGAGGTCGCCCTCGGAAGATCCATCTGCGTAGCGGAAAAAGGCGCTGTCACCGACGCCGGTCACATCCTCTTGCGTCGTCGTCTGGTCGGGTGGGGCACTGCGTTCCTGCTCGAAGTCGATCTTGACCAACGCGATGTCTTTCACGTAGCAGGCCTCGGTCACCTGGAATGGCATACCCGCGTCTGAGTCGTAATCGCACACGGTGCTGGCCGCGGCAAAGTTTCCAGGCGGGGGCGTACGGAGCGGACCATTGGAGTAAGTGCCGCCCGCAGAGATTCCGCAGATCGAAGTGAGCTCAGAGGCGGGAACGACGACGCACAGGTCGATGGGAGCACACAGAGATCCGTCGGCGGCATCCTTCGACGTGGCCGAACACCCGGCGGTGGTCAGTATCGTCACCAGAACGAGCCAACGCATCGACGGCAATATATCGCAGCCGACCGCCGAGCTTCGTCGTTCCGGTGCCCTCTCGTTCGATCACAGCGACGATCCGCTTCCAGCTTGCGAATCACTGCTCAATCAAGATCCGGAGATCGGCGCGGCCTCTGCGCTCGCCGATCTTGATTGAGCAGAGGTCCGTCCAGCCGGCCAGCGATCGAAAATGATCAGGATCCTGGCCGCGCGGAAACGAGGGACAGGCCCTAATGGGCGAGGCCGCCGTCTTCGGCGTGCGTGAGGCGGTACAGGCGACGCGCGATGACCTCGCGATCGCGCGCGTGCTTCGAGAGCTTGAGGTAGCTCACGAGCGCCGCGATCGCCTCCTTGGTCTTGCCCTGCTTCTCGTAGGCGAGGCCGAGGCCGCGGTAGCCGATGGGATCCGACGGCGCGAGGCGCACCGCCTCCTCGTAGGCGGCGACGGAGCCCGCAGCGTTGCCTGACAGCAGCAGTCCGTTGCCACGCTGGTAGGCCGTGCGCGCGGCGTCGCGATCGCCGCCGCCCTTGGCCTTGGTCGCCTTATCGGCGTGCTCGTGACGGGGCGCCTTCTCGGCGCGCTCGTGGTGCTCGTGGCTGTGGTGCTCGCGATGCTCGTGGTGGTGGTGATGATGGTGGCGCGATTCGGGCTGCTCGCCGCTGTCGGCCGCTTCGTCGCTCGGTGCTTCGCTGCCGTCGGCGTGGTGGGTCGCCGCCTTTTCATCGGTCGGCTTTTCACTCGATGGTGGACCGTCGGCAGCCTTGGTCGGCGAAGCCGCGCGCGCGTTGACGGGGGCGTGCGTCCTCGCGGGCGCACCTGGGTCGAGCGCGATCTCGGGCGCGGGTGGTGCGGCGACCACGGGCGCCACCGGTGCGAGCGGTGGAGGGGCAGGGAGCACGGTGGCGGGCGCGACGGCGACGCGCGCACCGTGACGCGACTTCACGCCAACGACGATCGCGATCGTGGCGACGACGAGCACGCCGACGACGATCGCGCGGCGTCGCCCCCCGGAGGTGGGCGCGTCGTCCAGAACGGCATCGACGTCTTCTTCGGTGTGCGGAGCCGGTGGTGACGGCGGCGCGGAAGGGGCAGGCGGCGGCGCGGCGCTCGCGGGTGGCGGCGGCGCAACGCTCACGGGCGGCGGCGACACGACGCTCGCGGGTGGCGGCGGCGGCGCGACGACGCTCGCGGGTGGCGGCGGCAGCTTGGACGTCCCGTTGGTCCCGTTCGCGCCGTTCGAGCCGCGGAACCACTCGTGTCGGTCGTCGCTCACGGCGGCGGCCCCGCCGTCGTCGTCGTCGTCGTCGCGCCGAACGTGCCGTCGATGAGGCCGACGGCGCCCGCGCGCGCCGCCTTCGCGCTGGGGAACGGCCGCGTCGCGTTTTTGACGAGCGCCCCCGCGCCCACGTCGAACAGCGCGACGCGCAGCGTGACGCCCGACCCGCGCGCCGGCCGCTCGAGCTCCGCCCACAGCAGCAGGTCGGCGCCCAGCGAGTGACCCACGGCTGACCAGCAGGCGGGCGTGTGCTCGATGCACTCGATCGCGAGCTGCGCCATCTCCATGCTCACGGGGGCCTGCGTCGTCTCGGTCGCCGCGTCGACGATGACGTGCGCGAGGCGGTCGTTGGTGGCGCGCGTGAGCTCGGAGCCCGCGCCAGGATCGAAAGGCAGCCACGCGAGCCGCGTCGATTGCGCCGCCGGCTTCGTCGTCGCGGGCGCCGGCAGCGCCACGATCGTCTGCGGCTCGGTCGTCGCGCACCCCGCGGCGGTCGCCGCGAGCGCACATAGGATCACCCGCGACGACGCTCGGCTCATGCCCAATCTTAGCTCGGGGGCCGACGCCTCGCGCTGTAGCTCGAAGGGCCGAAAATCGGGGTGAATTTCTCGTCGCGTTGGCAAGGCGGCGTGCCCCCGGTCCTCGGCGAATGGCCCCCGTGCCGGTCAGGCCTTCCATGATATGAACCGGGCGCCATGTCAGACGCCGCGCCGCGCCCCGTGAAGGTCAGGATCGCTCCCTCGCCGACGGGAGATCCACACGTCGGCACGGCCTACATCGCGCTCTTCAACTTCGCCTTCGCGAAGAAGAGCGGCGGCAAGTTCATCCTGCGCATCGAGGACACCGACCGCACGCGCTCGACGCCCGAGTCCGAGGTCGCGATCCTGCGCGCGCTCCACTGGGTGGGTCTGCAGTGGGACGAGGGCCCGGACATCGGCGGCCCGAACGGGCCGTACCGCCAGAGCGAGCGCGCCGCGATTTATCGCGAGCACGTGGAGAAGCTCATGGCCGCGGGCGCGGCGTACCGGTGCTTCTGCACGGCGGAGCGGCTCGAGGCCGTGCGCCACGAGCAGCGGCGCCAGGGTCTGTTCGTGGGCTACGACGGCCTGTGCCGCGGGCGGCCCGTCGCCGAAGGCGAGACGCGCGCCGCCGCGGGCGAGCCGTTCGTGATCCGCCTCGCGATGCCGCGCACGGGCGAGATCATCTTCAAGGATCGCCTGCGCGGCGACGTGAAGTTCGAGAGCGCGCAGATGGACGACCAGATCCTGCTCAAGACCGACGGCTTCCCGACCTATCACCTCGCGAACGTCGTCGACGATCACCTCATGGGCATCACGCACGTCATCCGCGCCGAGGAGTGGCTGTCGTCGACGCCCAAGCACGTCGTGCTGTACCAGGCCTTCGGGTGGGAGCTGCCCGAGTTCGTGCACATGCCGCTGCTGCGCAACGCCGACAAGTCGAAGATCTCGAAGCGCAAGAACCCCGTGTCGCTGGACTACTACCGCGACGCGGGCTTCCTGCCCGAGGCGCTGCTCAACTACCTCGGCACGATGGGGTGGTCGATCGCCGGTGACCGCGAGCAGTTTACGCTCCTCGAGATGATCGAGGCGTTCTCGTTCGATCGCGTGTCGCTGGGCGGGCCCGTGTTCGATCTCGTGAAGCTCTCCGCCATGAACGCCGACTATCTGCGCGCGCTCGACGACGACGAGGTCGTGCGTCGCCTGCGCGCGTGGCGCTTCTCCGACGAGCACCTGCGCGCGCTCATCCCGCTCGTGCGCGAGCGCATCCAGCGCCTCGACGAGTTCGTGCCGCTCACTGAGTTCTTCTTCTCGGGCGACGTCGACTACGCGCCGGTCGCCAAGGATTTGCTGCCGAAGGGACGCGTGCCGAAGGAGGTCGCCGACGGCCTGCTGCTGTTCGGTGAGGCGCTCGACGCGCACCGCGACTTCAGCGCGGCTGGTCTCGAGGCGCTCGCGCGCGAGTTCGCCGAGAAGAACGGCTGGCAGACGAAGGAGCTGTTCATGCTGCTGCGCCTCGGGGCGACGGCGCGCAAGGCGACGCCGCCGCTTTTCGAGACGCTCGTGGGCCTCGGGCGCGAGCTCACGCGCCGGCGCCTGCGCCTCGCGGCCGAGTTCGTGAAGAAGCTGCCCGCGCCTGCGGCCCAGCCGGCCGCGCCGACCAAACCGGCCGCGCCGCCCAAGGCTTAGGCCACGCGCGGGACCGCCGTGAAGCCCGTCGCTCTCGGTCGCGCGGCCTCGAAAGAAGATCCGTCGCAGGGCGCGCTCGCGCCGGGGCGGCCGCTCGGCGTCTACGTTCACTTTCCGTTTTGCGGCGTGCGCTGCCCTTACTGCGACTTCGCCGTCGACACGCGCGCTGACATTCCGCACGACGCCTACGCCGACACCGTCATCGCAGAGCTCGAGGCGCGCCGCGTCTGGTTCGAGGGTCCGCTCGTCTCCATCTATTTCGGCGGCGGAACGCCCGGCCTTTGGCGACCGGCGGCGCTCGGCCGCGTCATCGCCGCCGTCCGCGATGCCTTCGGCGCGCCGCCCGCCGAAGCGCTCGAGATCACCGTCGAAGCCAACCCGGGCGAGGTCGACGAGCCGCACCTGCGCGCGCTGCGCGCCGCGGGCGTCAATCGCATCAGCTTGGGCGCGCAGGCGTTCGAGGATCGCCTGCTGCGCGCGCTCGGCCGCAACCACGACGCCGCCGCGATCCCAGCCGCTGTGCGCGCGGCGCGCGCCGCGGGCTTCGAGGCGCTGTCGCTCGATCTGATGTTCGGCCTGCCCGAGCAGTCGCGCGACGACTGGCGCCGCGCGCTCGAAGCCGTCATCGCGCTCGCGCCCGACCACGTCTCGGCCTACGCGCTCACGATCGAGCGCGGCACGGCCTTCGGCGCCCTCGATCGCGCGGGCCGGCTGCCGCGCCCCGACGACGACGCCGTCGCCGCGATGTTCGAGGACGCGGGCGCGGCCCTCGGCGCCGTCGGGCTGCCGCGCTACGAGGTCTCGAGCTACGCGTCGCCCGCGCGCCGCGCGCGCCACAACGGCCTCTACTGGTCGGGCGCGCCGTACCTCGGCCTCGGCGCGTCGGCGGCCTCGTTTCGCCCGCTCGTAGACGGAACGGGCTGGCGCTTCTCGAACGCGCGCGCGACGGACAGCTACCTCGCGGGCCGCGGCGTCGCCGCTCCCCGACAGGTCGAGCGCCGCTCGGCCGCCGATCTCGAGAACGAGGCCGTCTGGCTGGGCCTGCGCACCGCCGACGGCGTCGATCGCGCGGCCCACCGTCGACGCTACGGCCGCGACCCGCTCGAGGGGCGCGGCGCGGCGCAGGCCTGCCTGGCGAACGGGTGGCTTGTCGTCGAAGAGCAGAGTGTTCGCCTCACGCCCACGGGCATTTTGTTCGCCGACGAGGTCGCGAGCCGCTTGTGGCTCGATTCCTCTTCCCGGTGATCTACCGCTATACTTGAGCCGTTTCGCCCCCCGCGGCGTCCCGGTTCAATGGTGTCGTCCAACTTGAAGCGCCTGTTCGGGCTTGGGATCGCCGCTGGTCTCGCGCTGACGCTCGTCTCGCGGCCGGCCGAGGCGCACAAGAACGGCATCGCGTCGGAGGGCTGCAACGGCTGCCACTCGGGCGGCACGGCGCCCACGGTGACGATCACGTCGAACCCCGCGACGATCATGCCGGGACAGATGGTGACGTTGTCCGTCGCCATCACCACGGCGGGCGGCTACGCCGGGCTCTACATGACGACCGACGTGGGCGCGCTGACGTCGCTCGCGGGGCAGGGCACGCAGATCATGTCGGGCGGCATCACGCACACGATGCCCAAGCAGGCGGTCAACGGCGTCGCGACCTTCAACGTCGGCTGGACGGCGCCCACGACGGCCGGCGGCGTCGACGTCAACGTGTGGGCCGTCGCGGCGAATGGCGACGGCACTCAGCGCGGCGACGGTCCGGGCACCGGCTTCGAGGCCTTCACCTTCGGGTGCACGGGCATGATCTACTACCGCGACTTCGACGGTGACGGCTACGCGGGCGCCGACAGCGGCTACACGCGCAACTGCTCGCAGCCCAAGTACTACGTCACGAAGCAGGGCGACTGCGACGACAGCGACGAGCGCATCTACCCGGGCGCGACAGAGATCTGCAACAAGCGCGACGACAACTGCAACGGCCTCATCGACGAAGGCCTGCCGATCCTCACGTGCCACGTCGACATGGACGTGGACGGCCACGGCGAGTCGGGCGGCCCGACGAGCACGGGCAGCTGCATCTGCCCGACCGGCTACGCGCCCAACGCCGACGACTGCAACGACAACGATCCGACGGTCTACCCGGGCGCGCCCGAGGTCTGCGACTACAAGGACAACAACTGCAACGGGCAGGTCGACGAGGGCGCGCGCTCTTCGTGCGGGCTCGGCTGGTGCCGGCGCCTCGGCGACAGCTGCGACTCGACGTCATGCACGCCGGGCGCGCCGCGCCCCGAGACGTGCAACGACTTCGACGACGACTGCGACGGCGTCATCGACAACGGCACGGACGTCGAGCTGTGCGGCAACACGGGCCTGCACTGCCTCGAAGGAACGTGCGTCAAGCCGGGGACCGTGCTGCCGCCGCACGACGCGGGCAGCGGCTCGGACGCCATCAACTCGTCGGGAAGCGGCGCCAGCGGAGATACGGGCCTGTCGGGGACGGGCGCGGGCATCGTCGCGGGCCAGGTCACGGGCGCGGGCGGCGACGGCCGCACGCGCGAGGCGGCCGGCTGCGACGTCGCCGCGGGCGCGGCGTCGGTCGCGTCGCTCGTCGGGCTCGCGTTGGCGTTCGGGGGCGCGCTCGTCGGTCGCCGCCGCCGCGCGCGTCGTCACTGAAGCGGATAGACCTTCTTGAAGGGCGCGCCCGCGCGCAGCGTGACGATCTCCATCTGATACAGGTCGAGATCGGCGCGCTTGAGCGCGAGCTTGTGATCGCCGCAAGGGAGCTTGTACTTGATGAGCGGCGTGCGGCGTCCGAGGCTGCGCTCGTCGATCCACACGTCGGCGGGCGGCCTCGAGCCCACGGAGAGGACGCACGCGCCCGCCGCGGGCGGCGTGGGCTTAGCGGGCGATGCGCTCGGCTTCGCGGGTGCGACGCTCGCGATCTTCTTGCCGGCGATCTTGGGCTTCGCGGCGTGCGCCTTCGTCGCGCCCGCGCGCGGCGCACCGTCGCGCTCGTTGCCTGCTGCGAGCTGCGCCCACGCCGCCGCGCGCGCGGGCTTCGCCGCTTCGGCGTCGTCACCGGTCGCCGCGTCCGGCGCCGCGGGCGCCGCGTTCCCGGCGCTCGGCTTCGCGGCCGCCACCGTCGTTGGGGCGTTCGGCGTCGTCTGGGGCTCGACCGACGGCCCTGACGGCTTCGCGGTCCCAGTCGACGTCGTGATCAGGGGTTGCTCCCGTCGGTGCTTCCCGAGCGCAGCGACGCCCGCGAACGCCAGCAACAGCACGCCGCCCGCGATCGCCGCGCGCACCTGCGGCCGCGCCGGCAGCGCGCCGCCGCGCAGCTGCGTGCTCGCGAGCGTGCGCAGCTTCGCCGTCGATGAGGCCACGCGGCGGAACGCCTCGCTCGCGCGCGCCTGCAACGGCTGCACGGGATTGAAGAACGGTGACACGGTCTCGCTGCCGCCCTTCTTGTTGCCCTTCTTGTTGCCCTTCTTGTCGCCGCTCTTGCCGCGCTCGGCGCGCACCTCGGCGCGCTTGCGGACGGTCTCCGGGGTCGCGCCGTCGACGGCGGCGCGCAGCGCGCGCGCGAACTCGAGCACGCCCGCGAAGCGCTCCTCCGGGTTCGTCGCGAGCGCCTGTCGGATGGCGGCGTCGACGCCGGGGCTCACGCCGGGCGCGAGGTCGGAGATCGGCGGCGGCGCGGCGCGCGAGCGCTCCTCGTCGAAGGGCGGCACGCCCGCGAGCAGCTCATATGTGATCGCCGCGAGCGCGTACTGGTCGCTCTGCGGGTCGTCGCCGTCGTCATGCAAGTCGTCCCGCCCGCGCTGCTCGGGCGCGCGGTAACGCGACGGCGGCGCCGTGCCCGCGCGCGCGAGCGCCGCCGACACGCCGAAGCCCGCGAGCTTGACCCACTCGCGCATCGTGCCGGGGGCGTGCACGACGAACACCTCGTCGGGGCGTAGCTCCTGATGCACGACGCCCTGCTGGTGTGCCGACGCCAGGGCCCAGGCCGCGCTCTCGACGAGCGGCGCGACGCGCTCGACGGGCAGGATGCCGGCCTCGGCGAGGATGTCCGTGAGGCGCTTGCCGTCGACCCATTCGTAGACGAGGAACGGCGACGCGCCCGGTTCGCAGTTGAAGTCGAGGACCTGCATGACGCCCGGGTGGCGCAGCGTCGCCGCGAGCTGCGCGCCCTCGCGGAAGGCGTCCCACGGCGTCGTCGCCGGCCACAGCTTGGCCGCGAAGCGTCCCGCGAGGCGCTCATGGCGGACCTCGTACACTCTCCGCGGCCCGTCGGAGACTTGGCGGACCAGACGATATGTCCCGCCGAGCACGTGGCCGCGGAGCTCAGTGTCCTGAGCCATGCGCGGCAGCCTACCACGCCAGGGGACGCACGATGTCGCCCGTGCGCAAGGGGCCGGACGGCGCGGCCCACGCGCTGCCTTCGCGGACCTCATAGCGCTCGAACGCCATCGGTCGCGTCGTGATCGGATCGATCGACGACAAAAGCCCGAGGTGGACGTGCGGCGTGCCGGCGTTGCCCGAGTTGCCGCAGGCGCCGACGGCGTCACCGCGCCGCACGCGCGCGCCGACGGCGACGCGCACGGAGCCCGCGCGCAGGTGACGCAGCTCCGTGTACTCGTGCGGCGCGTGCTCGAGGATGACGTAGTTGCCTTCGTCGCGACCTTTGACGTGCGCGGGCCAGTCGCGCGCGCCCGCGGCGACGCGCACGACGACGCCGTCGGCGGGCGCGAGCACGGGCCGGCCGAAGCACGCGAAGCGCGTGAGCGGCGCGCCGCGCGGAGGCATCCGCGTGCCCGCGGGCGTCGCGGGCACGAAGTCGAGCGCGTACGTCGCGTACCCGGTGTGCGTCCCGGCGCCGAAGCCCTGAATGACGCCCCACACGCCCGTGAACGGCAGCGCGAGGCGCGAGACCTGCGCAGGTGCGGCGTCGTCCGCTCCGGCGCGCGCGTGGCCAGTGGGCATCAGCGCGCACGCGACCGCGAGCGCGAACGCCCTCTTGCCCTTCAGGAGCGCGGCTCGTCTCCGAGCGCCGCTTCGAGCAGGCCCTGCACCTCGGCGATGCGGCGCTTGACGGTCGTCGCCGAGCAGCCGCAGCGGACGGCGATGTCGTCGATGGGCTCGCCGTCGACGGTGCGCAACGCCCACGCGCGCCGCCGCTCGGCTGGGATTCCGGCCATGACCTCGCCGATGGCCGCGAGCAGCGCGAGATCGAGCGCGGACGCCCGCGGATCGGCGACGTGCGCCGCCGCGTCCTCGAGCGACTCGGAGCGCGCCACGAAGCGCCCGACGAAGCGCGCGCCCGCGCGCCGCCGCTGCGCTGCGCGCACGGTGACACGCGTGAGCCAGGCCCGCAGCGCCGTCGGCTCGCGCAGCGCGTGCACGCCGCGCAACGCCTCGACGAACACGTCCTGCAGTACGTCGTCGACGTCCTCCGGCCGCCGCAGCACCCGCACGGCCGTCGCCGCGAGCGCGCCGCGGTGCCGCCGAAACGCGTCGCCAAGGTCGATGCCGACGACGATCACGGCGCCACCATCGCGCACGCGCCGTTGCTGCAGATCTCGTTGAGGCCGCAGCCGATCGATCGGTCGGACTCGATGCGGCATCCGACGTTCTCGGTCCACGCACTCTGGTAGTTGCGCTTCGTGACGTCCTGGAACGGCAGCCACACGGGCG
>DATAZS010000568.1:0-6962 GCA_036271915.1 Polyangia bacterium | reverse complement strand
GAGGCGCTCGAGCGTGGGCGCCGCCTCGGCCACCGTGCGCTCGAGCAGCTCGCGGAAGCGCTTCGGCCGCAGCAGATCGCCCGCGCGGATGCCCGTGCGCGCCGATTTGCTCTCGTACGTGGGGCCGATCCCGCGCTTCGTCGTGCCGATCTTCACGCCCGACGACGACGTCGACGGCGCCTCCTCGCGCAGGCGATCGATCTCCTTGTGGTACGGCATCGTGAGGTGCGCGCGCTCGGCGACGACGAGATCGGCGTCGTTCGCGAGCAGCCCGTGGCCGCGGAACTGGCGGATCTCGTCGAGCAGCACGCCCGGATCGATGACCATGCCCTCACCGAGGACGTTGGCGAGGCCCGCGCGCAGCACGCCCGACGGGATGAGGTGCGTGACGTACTTCTTGCCGTCGACGACGAGCGTGTGCCCCGCGTTGGCGCCGCCCGCCCAGCGAACGACGACCTGGGCCTTCTCCGTGAGGAGATCCACGATCTTCCCCTTCCCCTCGTCTCCCCACTGCGCTCCGACGACGACTACGACGGCCATTCAGCTCCTCTGCTTTTTCCCGGTTTTCTTGCTCGCGCCGATTTGCTCGGCGCGCACGACCTCGGTGAATCCCCAGCGGCGCGCGTACTCGGCGAGCACGGCGCCCTTCAGCCCCGCGAGATCGGCCACGGCGCGCTGGCCGCGGCCGCGCAGCTCGTCGGCCATGGCCGCGGCGCCCGCGCCGGTCACGAGCACGCCGCCCGCGCCGTTCGCGAGCTCGTCGTCGGTCCGCGCGACGCCCGCGTCGTCGGCCTGCTGCTCGAGCGCGCCCGCGGCGGCCTCGACGTCGATCGCGAAGCCGACGGCCGGGCTCGGCCGCCCGTAGCGCGCGAGCAGGTTGTCGTAGCGACCGCCCGCGAGCACCGCGTCCGGCGCGCCCGGCACGAAGGCCTGGAAGCGCACGCCCGTGTAGTAGTCGAAGCCGCGCACCTCGCCGAGCTCGACGTGGAGGCGCGCGTCGAGGCGGCGTGCCTCCAGAATTTCGACGATGGCCTGCAGATCGGCGAGCGCGCGCTTGACGCCCGGCGTGGGCGCGCGCTTCGCGGCCGTCGCGAGCACCGACGGCGACCCCGAGAGCTCGGGCAGCAACGCCGCGAACCGCACCGCCGCCGCCGAGCCGCGCGCCTCGCGCAGGATTTCCTCGAGGCCGCTGCCGTCGCGCTTCGCGATGCACCGCCGCGCCGCTTCGACGGCGCTCTCCGGCAACTGCAGCGCGTCCATGACCTCGCGCGCGAGGCCGAGGTGTCCGAGATCGATCGTGGGCTGCGGCAGCCCCGCCGCGCGCAACGCCGCGACGCCGAGCGCGATCACCTCGGCGTCACCCTCGGGCGCCGAGACGCCCGCGAGCTCGACGCCGGCTTGAATGAGCTCGCGCTGGCCCTTGCCCGCGCGCTCGAGGCGCACGACCGTGCCCTCGTACGACAGGCGCACGGCGCCCGGCTCGTCGCGGAAGCGCGTCGCGATGAGGCGCGCGATCTGCGGCGTGATGTCGGGCCGCAGCGCGACGACCTGCCCCGAGCTCGGCTCGACGAAGCGGATGGCGGCGGCGCGCCCTGCCCCGCCGAGGCCGAGCGCGAGCGTCTCTTCGTACTCGAACGCCGGCGTGATGACGCGCGCGAAGCCCCAGCGCTCGAACACCTCGAGCAGCGTCTCGGCGATGTGCCGCCGCGCCGCCGCCGCGCGCGGCGCGAAGTCGCGCATGCCCGTGGGCAAACGAAGGCTCTGACTTTTACTCATGTGGTTGCTTTGACGTGCGCGAGCGTCGCGCGGCTTCGCCGCGCGACGCGAGGGGAACCGGGGTTCGCGAGCGGCGGCGAGCCGGACCCCGTCAGATCGACGCGGTGGTTCCTACTACTTAACCGCGTTCTTGACGATGCCGTCCTTGAGGAAGCCGATGAAGACCTCGGCCAGCTCGATGGCGACCTTCTCCTGCGCCTCCTTCGAAGACGCGCCCAGGTGCGGCACGCCCAGGAAGTTCTCGTGCTGGAACAAGGGCGACGCCTCGGGCGGCTCCTTGCTGAACACGTCGAGCGCCGCGCCCGCGAGGTGCCCCGACTGCAGCGCGCCGAGCAGCGCCGCCTCGTCGACGATGCCGCCGCGCGCGCAGTTGATGAGGTAGGCACCCTTCTTCATCTTCGCCAGGGTCTCGGCGTTGAAGAGGTTGCGCGTGCCGTCCGTGAGCGGAACGTGCAGCGTCACGAAGTCCGACTTCGTGATGATGTCGTCGAGCGTGACGAGCTTGACGCCCGCAGGCACCTCCTTCGGCGGGAACGGATCGTAGCCGATGACGTTCATGCCGACGCCGACGCCGCGCTGGGCGGCGTTGCGGCCGATGTTGCCGAGGCCGATCACGCCGAGCGTCTTGCCCGCGACCTCGACGCCCATGAACTTCTTCTTCTCCCAGGCGCCCTGCTTGAAGCTCTCGACGGCCTGCGGGATCTTGCGCGCGAGCGCGAACACGAACCCGATGGCGAGCTCGGCCGCCGCGGCGGCGTTGCCCTGCGGCGTGTTGATGACGAGCACGCCCTTCTCGTTGGCGACCTTGACGTCGATGTTGTCAGTACCCACGCCCGCGCGGCCGATGATCTTGAGCTTGCCCGGGTTGGCGAGCGTCGCGGCCGTGACCTTCGACGCCGAGCGGATGCCGAGGCCGTGGTACTGCCCCACGACGGCGGCGAGCTCCTCGGGCTTCATGCCCACCTTGAAATCGACCGAGAAGCCGGCTCCCGTGAGCAGGTCGACGGCCTTCTTGGACATGTCATCAGCGATGAGGACTTTGATGGGCTCAGACATCTGCGCGGCTCCTTCTTTCGGAATATCGACTGCTGGTGTTTTCGAAACTGTGTGGCGCGCCTAGGCGCGTGTCCCCGCGAAGGTCGCCTGCGCCGACGCGACACCCGCCCCGGGCCGCACGCCGTAGCCCAGGTCGGACAGCGTCATCTCGAGGCCCGAGATCGCCGTGATGATGTCGAACTCGCTGACGTACCCGATGTGGGCGACGCGCACGATCTTGCCCTTGAGGTGATCCTGCCCGCCCGCGATCGTGATGCCGTAGCGTGTGCGCATCTGCTTGATGACGGCCGAGCCGTCGATGCCCGCCGGCATGACGAAGCCCGTGACGCAGTTCGCGGGCGCCGACGACAGCAGATCGAGCCCGAGGCCGCCGCCCGCGGCGCGCGTCGCCTTGGCGAGGCGCTCGTGGCGGTTGAACACGCCCTCGAGCGTCTCTTCCTTCATCATGCGCAGCGACTCGCGCAGCCCGACGACGAGCGAGATCGCGGGCGTGAACGCCGTCTCGCCCTTGTCCTGGCTCTTCCGCTCGCGGCCGAGGTCGGCGTAGAAGCGCGGCAGGTTCGCGCGCTCGCTCGCCTTCCAACCTTTGTCGGAGACGGTGACGATCGCGAGCCCGGGCGGCAACATGAGCGCCTTCTGCGAGCCGCACACCGTGACGTCGAAGCCCCACTCGTCGACGGGCACGTCGTAGACGCCGATCGCCGTGATGGCGTCCACGCACAGGATCGTGTCGGGCTTGCCCTTGACGATCTTCGCGATCGCCTGCACGTCGTGCAGCGTCGCCGTCGACGTCTCGCACGCCGTCGCGTAGACGGCGCGGATGCCCGGCGTCTTCTCGAGCGCATCGGCGACGAGCTGCGGGTCGACACCCTTGCCCCACTCGACGTCGATGAACACGCACTCGATGCCGAAGGCCTGGCAGATGCGGCCCCAGCGCTCGCCGAACTTACCGCCGCGAATGACGAGCGCCTTGTCGCCCGTGCGCAGGAAGTTCGCGACGGCGGCCTCCATGCCCACCGTGCCCGAGCCCGTGAGCACGAGCGGCAGCTGCTTGGTCTGGAACAGCCAACGCAGACTGTCCTGCACCTCGCGCAGCACCTCCGTGAACACCGGCGACCGGTGATAGAGGATGGGCCGCGCCATGGCGAGCAGCACCCGATCGGGGACGGGCGTGGGACCAGCGGTGAGGAGGTATTCCTTCATCGAAGACGCCGTGTTTTATTACATATTCCGGTGCAGGCCAACCACCGTTTCGCTTAAAACCAGCGGGCCCAATGTCACTCGCACAGTTCGCCGACGTCAGCTTCGGATATCCCGGCACCGAGATCCTCACGGGGGCGTCGCTGCTCATCAAGCCGGGCGACCGCTTGGCGCTCGTCGGGCCGAACGGCATGGGGAAGTCGACGGCGCTGCGCCTTTTGTGCGGCGACCTCCAGCCCGACGCGGGCGACGTCCGCATCCTCGGCCGGCAGACCGTCGCGTACCTGCGTCAGTCACAAGAGTTCGTGGGCGCGGGCACACTGCTCGACGCGCTGCTCGAGCCGTTCGCGCACGTGCAGAAGATGCACGAGGAGCTCGCGGCGCTCGAGGCGCGCATGTCGGCCTCGCACGACGACGCCGACGTCACGCGCTACGGCGAGCTGCAGGAGCGCTATCAGCGCGAGGGCGGCTACGATCTCGAGTCGCGCGTGCGCCGCCTCACGGCCGACGTCGGCTTCTCGGAGAGCGATCTCGGCCGCGCCGTCGAGACGCTGTCGGGCGGCGAGCGTGGCCGCCTCGAGCTCGCGAAGGTGCTCGTGCGCCAGCCCGATCTGCTGCTGCTCGACGAGCCGACGAACCACCTCGACCTCGCCGCCATCGAGCGGCTCGAGGCGTTCCTCGCCGAGTATCCGGGCGCGTTCATGATGGTGTCGCACGATCGCGCCTTCATCCGCGCCGTGTGCCGCGAGATCGTCGAGCTCGAGAACGGCAAGTTCGTCCGCTACCCGATGGGCTGGGACAGGTACGTCGTCGAGCGCGACGCGCGGCGCGCGCTCGCGCAGGCGGCGTACGAGCGCCAAAAGGACCACGTCGACAAGACCGAGGACTTCATCCGCCGGAATCTCGCGGGCCAGAAGACGAAGCAGGCGCAGTCGCGCCGCAAGATGCTCGAGAAGCTCGACCGCCTCGAGCGGCCCGACGACCAGTGGGAGCACGCGGGCAAGATCGCGCTTTCCTTTCAGACGGGCGGCGACCTCGGCGCCAAGGAGACGATCCGCGCGCCCAAGCTCGACGTCGGCTACACGGCGAAGGACGGCACCGTCACGCGCATCCTGCGCGACGTCACCGCCAACATCTATCGCGGCGACAAGGTCGGCATCGTCGGCCCCAACGGCGGCGGCAAATCGACGTTGCTGAAGACGCTCATCGGCGAGCTGCCGCCGCTCGCGGGCACCGTCGAGCACGGGACTGGCGTGCGCATCGGTTACTTCGACCAGAAGCTCGGCACGCTCGACGAGTCGCTCACGCTCGAGGACGAGATCCGCTCCGTGCGCGCCGACCTCTCGCCCGAGGCCGTGCGCAACTACCTCGCGAAGTTCCGCTTCTTCGGCGACGACCCGTTCAAGCTCGTGCGCGGCCTGTCGGGCGGCGAGCGCAGCCGCCTCGCCATGGCGAAGATCATGCTGTTCCCGCGCAACGTGCTCGTGCTCGACGAGCCGACCAACCACCTCGACATTCCCGCGCGCGAGACGCTCGAGGACGCGCTCGACGGTTACGAAGGCACGCTCATCGTCATCAGCCACGATCGCTACTTCCTCGATCGCGTGTGCACGCGCCTGCTCGTCATCGAAGGCGATCGCGTCGAGGCGCACCTCGGCAACTACGCCGACTGGCGGCGCCGCCTGCGCGAGGCCGCGGCGCCCGCGCCTGTCGCGATCAAAGAGAAAGAGAAGCCGAAGGCGCCGCCCGCCTCCGACGCGAACAAGGATCGCGCGGCCTCGAAGGATCGCGAGCGTGAGCTGCGTCGGCTCGAGAAGCGCGTCGAGACGTTGGAGGGCGATGTAGGCAAGCTCGAGGCTGACCTCGCCGCCGTGCGCGCCGAGCTGGGCGGCGACCACGCGGGCGACTGGCAGAAGCTGCACACGCTCGCCGACCGCGAGCGCGAGCTGGACGCGCTGCTCGCGCGCCGCATGAGCGAGTGGGAGTCGGCCGGCACGGCGCTCGCGAAGGCGCGCGCGGCCGACTGAGCCGCCAGATTCCGACCGGTGTGAGTCGTCGGCCCAACACACACATCAAGCGGACAAAAAGCCCTCCGATTTGATCCTTCAGGAACTGCGCCTCGCGGAATTGGCGTCATACTGGAGGCATCGCTTCCGATTGGGTTGGAGGGTCACGGATGCGCTTCGCTGGTCTCGGGATTTGCGCGTTTGCAGTCGCCGCTGGCGGCTGCGCGGCTCACCATTCGACGCTGGCGACGGCTGCGACGGTCGCGCCTTCGCAGGTGTCAGGCGTTTGGGACGGCGTGAACCGCACGACGATCGACGCCGGCATGGGCGCGGGCGATACGCGCATCGAGAAGCAGGAGTGGCACCTTACGCAGAGCGGTGACGCCATCGCCGGCTACTACATCGCCGCGCTGACGTTCGTCTCGGGCGACGGCCGGCCTTACGTGTGCAGCCGCGAGCCGCAGTTCTCGACGGTCGAGCGCTTCGACGTGTCGGGTCGCGTGCGCGCGGGCGCCATCGAGATCGAAGAGGTCACGCAGCGAGCCGCGCAAAGCCGCTGCGATCCCGGCGCGCGTCCGCTGTCGCGCTACAGCGGCAAGCTCAAGGGCGACGTCCTCACCCTCGAGAGCGATGGCGCGCACCAGACGCTGTACCGCAACCACGCCCCGGGCGACGCGCCGCCACCCGAGCTCGCGCTCGCGAACGCGCCCGCCGAGTCACCCTTCCCGTCGATCAACGACGGCCCCGCGCTGCTGCAGTCGGTGCAGCCGGTCGACGTGAGCGGCCTCTGGGTCTGGGAGCACAGCGGCGCCGCGCCCGGCGGCGACGACAAGCAAGAGCGCGAGGAGTGGCACGTCACGCAAGACGGCGCGCGCCTGACCGGCTACTACGATCGCGTCGTGCGCCAGGTCTCGTCCGACGGTC
>DATAZS010000567.1:0-2802 GCA_036271915.1 Polyangia bacterium | reverse complement strand
CCTGCGGCGTAGCTACGGCCGCGTCGCTATGGGGATGCCGGCTGCTTGAGCAGCTTCGCGCGCGCGGCGCGGCTGATCGGCGCCTTGAAGTCGATGCGCTCGACGCGCAGGCCCGTCGGCGCGAGCTGCGGCTCGACGACGGCGCCCTTGCCGACGACGACGACGACGACGTTGTCGGGATCGAGCAGCGTCCCCGCCGCCTCCTTGGCCTGCGCCTCGTCGACGGCCGCCATGCGCACGGCGAACTGCGTGACGTAGTCGAGGCCAAGGCCGTGCAGCTCGGCGCCCACGATGGCGCCCGCGACGCCGGCGGCCGTCTCGAGCTCGAACGGATAGCTGCCCGCGTAGTAGCCCTTGCCCTTGGCGAGCTCGGCCGCCGTCGGGCCTTCGTTCTTCATCTTGCGGATCTGGTTGACGGTCGCGACGAGCGCCTCCCACACGCTCTCGTTCTTCGTCGACGCCGACACCTCGAACGCGCCGTCGTAGAGCGTCGCGCCGTACGACGAGCTGATTCCGTAGGTGAGCCCGCGCTTCGACCGCACCTCGGTCATGAGGCGCGACGAGAAGTCCGAGCCGCCGAGCACGTAGTTCATGAGCGTCGCCGGGAACCACATGGGATCGGCGTGCTTGAGGCCGCGGTGGCCGAGCAGGATCGTCGACTGCGTGAGGTCGGGCTTGTCGACGATGAGCACGCGCGTCGCCTTGAGCGCCGCCATCTTGAACGGCGGGCGCGCGGGCACGTCCGCCTTCTGCCATTTGCCGAAGGCCTTCTCGAGCGCGACGCGCAGGCGCGCCGGATCGACGTCGCCCGCGATGGCGAGCACGGCGTTGTTGGGGCGGTAGTACGTCGTCCAGAACGTCACGAGCGCGTCGCGCGTGATCTTCTGGACATCCTCGGGCGCGAGCACCCAGCCCGCGGGGTTCTTCTCGCCGAAGAGCAAGTTGTCGAAGTGCGCCTGCGCGAGGTCGGCCGGGCTGTCGTAGCGCGAGGCGAGCGCCGCGAGCATCTGCTCGCGCACCTCGGGCATCTCCTTGTCGGGGAACGACGGGCGCTGCAGGACGTCGGCGAGCAGGTCGACGCAGAGGTTCGTGTCCTTCGACAACACGGAGCACGACACCGACGAGCTCTCGAGCCCCGCCTGACCGTCGAGCACGCCGCCCACGAAGTCGATGGCGCGCGAGATGTCGTCGGCGCTGCGCTTCTTGTGGCCCGCGCCCGCGTCCGTTCCCCGCCGCAACATCGCCGCGACGAAGTCGGACACGCCCAGCGTCGTCGCCTTGTCCTCGTCGTAGCCGCCCGCCTTGATCGCGATGCCGAAGCTCACGACGGGGAGCTCCTTGCGCGCGACGACGACGACCTCGAGGCCGTTCTTCATCGTCCAGCGATCGACCTTCGGCAGCGCGAGCGCCGTCGCCTGGGGCGGCGCGGGCGCCTGGATCAGATCCTTGCGGTCTTTCCAGTACGCGAGCTCGGGCGCGTCTGGCTTCTTTTTGGCCTTGGGGGCGTCCGGGTTGTCCTCGTACGCGACGTCGATCGACGCGACGCTGCCTGGAGGCTTCGCGGGCGTCTGCGCGCACGCGCCGACACCCAACAACATGAACGCGAGGGCGCGCCTCTTCATTTTCATTTCGTCGCGTCCTTTCCCGGCGCCTTGGCGGCGACGGGCACGGGCTGCAGCGTCAGCTGCGTGAGGTTGCCGTCGACGAGGTACTGGCGCGCGACGCGCGTGACGTCGGCCGCCGTGACGGCCAGGTAGCGCGCGGCGCCCTTGCCGAACTCGCGCCAGTCGCCGTGCACGTACTGATACTCGCCCAGCTCCGTGGCGATGCCGGCGACCGTCTGCAGGCCGAACACGAACCCAGCCGCGAGCTGATTCTTGGCCTTGTCGAGCTCCTCGGCCGAGATCGCCTTGTCGCGCGCGCGCGCGATCTCCTCGAACAGCGCCGCGCGCACCTTCGCGGGATCGCGATCGGGCAGGTACGCCGCGTAGGCGAGGAACAGGCCCGAGTCCTCCATCGACTCGACGAGCCCGCCCGCGGCGATCGCGAGGTGGTCGGTGCGCACGAGGCGCTCGTGCAGCCGCGACGAGTCGCCCGCCGACAGCACCGTCGCGAGCACCTCGAGCGCGGGCACGTCGGCGTCCGACGCGCGCGGCACGTGGTAACCGCCCACGACGACGGGCACCTGCACCTCGAGCTGCAGCGTCTCCTGGCGCTCGGCGGTCTGCGCCGGCTCGACGATCTTCGAGCGCGGCGGCTCGGGCCCGCGCGGCACGCCGCCGAAGTGCTGGTCGACGAGCTTGCGCACGTCCGCCTCGGCGACGTCGCCCGCGACGATGAGCGTCGCGTTGTTGGGCTGATAGTACGTGTCGTAGAACTTCTGGCAGTCGGCGGGCGTGACCTTCTCGAGATCTTCGATCGTGCCGATCGCCGTCCAGTTGTAGGGGTGCTTCGTGTAGGCGAGCATGCGGAAGCGCTCGATGGCCTTGCCGATCGGGTTGTTGTCGACGCGCAGCCGCTTCTCTTCCTCGACGACCTTGCGCTCCGAGTTGATCGTCTCGGGGAGGAGCTTGAGGTGCCGCATGCGATCGGCCTCGAGCTCCATCGCGAAGCCGACGTACGACGGGGGCACCGTGTCGTGGAAGGCCGTGACGTCCTCGGTCGTGAACGCGTTGGTCTGGCCGCCGACCTCCTTCAGCAGGCGCGCGTGCTCCTCGGGCGGCACGTGCTCGGAGCCCTTGAACATCATGTGCTCGAACATGTGCGCGACGCCGCGGATGCCGACGTGCTCGTCCTTCGAGC
>DATAZS010000566.1:0-10833 GCA_036271915.1 Polyangia bacterium | reverse complement strand
TGCCGAGTCATCGCTTGCAGCGCGTCCTCGGGCACGAGGGCATGGCTGGCGGCAATCTCGGCGAACCGCTCGACCTTGGTCCACTCGGCATCGGACCGCTTCTCTTTGAGAGCCGACGTCTCCTCGTGCCCAGCGGCGAGCATGAGATGGACGACCTCGTGGAACAGCGTGAACGCCTTGGCGTCGGGGATCTCCTTCCCGTTCACTCCGACGGCGGGGAGTGGCGCTCGGAGAAGGGCGACGCCTCGGGTCTCTTCGAGCTTCACCTTGCCGAACTGAAACACCAGGACACCAAGACGCTCGATCGCCGCCCGCCACGCGGCCCACGCGCGATATTCGTCGGGCCAGCCGAGTTGTGTGGCGACGTCGACGCCGGTGGCCTCGCGAAGGCGCAGGCCGACGTCCGCGGGACGTTCGCGCAGGTGAGCGCGCAGCGCGAAATCCGTCACGTCGTCACCCAGCTCGCCCATCAGGTTCAGCGTGTTCTCTCGACGCGCGACCATCTGACGAATGGCCAGTCGGAACTCGGGCGTCTCGTGCCCGGGCTCCACGCCGGGCAGCCGGCGATACTCCGCCGCGAGCGGCGGCAGCTGCGGCGGCTGCGGCATGAAGAACACGCTCAACGGCCGGTGGAGGACGCGGGCCAGGTGCTCGACCTGCTTGAACGTCGGCTGACGCTCGCCCGACTCCCACGCCAGCAGGCGCTCCTCCTTCACCTGCAAGCGCTTCGCGACGCCCGCGGGATCGTAGCCGCTCTCCTGCCGCGCCCACACGAGCAGCGAAGGGGTGACGGCGATGGCCTGGGACGACGGCATGACCGACGAACCCTAGTCCGAGGCCTTCGAGGTGGCCAGGCCACCCGAGAAGGCGCGCTGCAGGACCGCCTCGCCGCTGACCGCCTGCAGATCCGTCGGCGAGAGCGTGCGTGTCCCGCGCCCCTTCATCTGCTCGAAGTACACGCGGCTGCGCACGTCACGCAGGAACAGCAGGCACTCCAGCGGCTTGATGTCCGTCCCCGTCGCGATCATGTCCACCGTGACCGCGATGCGGAGCTGCGGTGACAGCCGAAACTCCTGGATGAGCTCTTCGGACTTCGCCGGCTTGCCCGTCACCGCGTGCTTCGCCTGGTACGTGACCTTCTTGCAGAAATCGTTGCCCCGTCCGAAGACCTCGCGGCAGATGTGGACGATGTCCTCGGCGTGCGAGTCGTCCTTCGCGAAGATCAGCGTCTTCGGCACGAGCGTTCGCCCGGGGAACAGCTCCGTGAACAAGGCGTCCTTGAACGCCTGCAGCACCGTGCGGATCTGCGACTTCACCACCACCGAGCGATCCAGCTCACGCGACGTGTAGGAAAGATCCTCGTCCAGCCGCTCCCACCGGACCGCGCGCGTCTCCTTGCTGCGCTTGTCGACGTAGAAGCCCTTGTCGACCTTGCCGCCTTGCTCGGTCACCTCCGTGCGGATCCGATAGACCTCGTAGCCGACGTTGACGCCGTCCGCGACCGCGCGCTCGTGGTTGTACTCCGTCACCAGGTTCTGGTTGAAGAAGCCGATCGTCTGCTTCGAGGGCGTGGCCGTGAGCCCGACCAGGAACGCGTCGAAGTAGTCCAGGACCTGACGCCACAAGTTGTAGATCGAGCGGTGACATTCGTCCGTGACGATGAAGTCGAAGGCCTCGATGGGCACCTTGGCGTCGTAGGCGACGTCCTTGGGGCGGCCGTCTGCGGCTCCCAGCTCGTAGGTCGATAGCTCGTCCGCCTCTTCGGACAGCTCCTCTCCGCGCAGCATCGCGTAGAGCCGCTGGATCGTGCAGATCGTGACGCGCGAGACGTCGTCGAGCTGGTTCGAGGTCAGGTGCTGGACGTTGTACAGCTCCGTGAACTTGCGGCCCGTGTCTGGCGTCTCGAACTTCACGAACTCGTCCTTGGCCTGCCGGCCCAGGTTCGCGCGATCCACGAGGAACAAAACGCGACGCGCACCGGCGAACTTGATGAGGCGATAGATGGCCGCGCAGGCCGTGTACGTCTTGCCCGAGCCGGTGGCCATCTGGATGAGCGCTCGAGGTCGCGACGCGACGAACGACGTCTCTAGATTCGAGATCGCCTCGATCTGACATTCACGCATGCCGGCGGTAGCCAGCGGATGCGCCGTCGGAAGCTGGGCCAGACGGCCACGCAGCGTATCGGGCTCGGCCAACCACTCCACCAAGGTTTCGGGGCGGTGGAACGCGAAGATCTGGCGTGACCGCGGCTCGGGATCTCTGGCATCACGGAAGAAGGTCTCGACGCCTGTCGACTCGTAATAGAAGGGGAGCGTCGCGCCCGAGGCGTTGAGGAACGCGGGAAGGTTGTCGCCATAGTTGGCGGACTGCTCGGCCACGTTGGACAGCGTCAACCCTGCCTTCTTCGCTTCGATGATGCCGATCGGCTTGCGGTCTACGAGGAGCAGGTAGTCGCAACGGCCCGACTTGAACGGCACCTCCCGCAGCGCGATGCCCCGCGCGGCCGAAAAGTCGACAGCCGTGTAGTCCTGGACGACCCACCCGCAGGCCGCGAGCAGAGCGTCTATCGTCTGTCTAGCCTGCTTCTCGGGAGCCACGGACATCGTTGCGGAGCCACATGGTACGCCTCCACTGACGTCCCGCCAATCCGGGCTGGCCGTGGTGCCTACGGTGCGAGGCGGCCGATCTTGTTCGCGATGTTCTCGGCGAACCACAGCGCGCCGTCGGGGCCGACGGCGATCTGGCCCGGGAACGCGTTCGGCGTCGGGATGACGTAGCTCTTCACGACGGCGCCGGTCGTCGACACCTGCACGAGCTGGTTGCCCATCTGCTCGGTGAACCACAGATCGCCGCCTGGACCCTTCGCGACGGCGACGGGGCTCGCGAGCGTGGGCATGAGCGGGAACTCCGTGATCACGCCCGCCGTCGTCGCGCGGCCGATCTGATGGCCCGCGCCCTCGGCGAACCACAGATCGCCGTCGGGGCCGACGGTGATGCCGACGGGGCCGCTGCCGGGCGTCGGGCATTCGTAGTCCGTGATGGCGCCCGCGGGCGTGATGAAGCCGATCTTGCCGAAGGCCTCGGTGAACCAAACGTTCCCGTCGGGTCCCGCCACGAGGTACGACGGGTAGCTCGTCGGCGTCGCGATCGAGAGCTCGGTGATCGCTCCCATCGGCGTGATGCGACCGATCTTGTTGGCGTCGGCCTCGGTGAACCACAGGTTGCCGTCGGGGCCCGCGGCGATGCCCTCGAGGTTCGGCTTCGCCGTCGGCACGTCGAACTCGGTCATCACGCCCGCGGGCGTGATGCGGCCGATCTTCCCGCCGTACTCCTCGGTGAACCACAGGTTGCCGTCGGGACCCGTCGTGATCGAGAACGGATCGCTGCCCGCCGTCGGGATCGGAAACTCGGTGAGCGCGCCCGCGAGCGTGAGGCGGCCGATCTTTCCGCCCACAAGCTCCGTGAACCAGATCGCGCCGTCGGGACCGAGCGCGATGCCCCACGGACCGCCCGCGGCCGTCGGGACGGCCCACTCCGTGAACGCGCCTGTCACCGTTGCGTCGACGTGAACGGCGACGCTGTCATCACTGCCGTCGAGCTCCGCGTCTGCGTCTGTTTCGAAGGCATCGGAATCAGGCGCGGCCAAATCGCCGACGTCAGCACCTTTTTCGCCGCCTTCGGTTTTCCCTGAGACCGATGAGTCAGGGGAGCCATCGTGAGGGGTTGCGTGGCCAGCGTCCGAACATCCGTACATCGCGGCGACGAAGACGGAGGCGGCCGAAAAGACGGCAATTCTCATCATGATGAGGCTATCCTCGTAACAAAGACGTCGTAGGGATGCTCGACAGGCCACCTTTGTTGGTCGTTCGTCGTTCACGCGAGCTTGCGGGCTGGTCAGGCGCGAACCACGTGGCGGCATTCTCAAGCGCTTCTTCAAAATCGGCGGGTAGGAGCCGCTCGTGACAATGGTCGAGCCACCATGCCTTCGTCATAGTCTGCGACCTCTACACGCGCTCATTCTCCTGCTTGCCGCGAGCGGAGGTTGCCGAGGCTGCTCCGACCGGATCCATCGCGGGCGATCCATTCCTGTCTGCGCGATTCAAGATTGCGCTACGGGGAAGACGGTCGACGACGGGTGCGCCGACGACGGGCGCTGTCTGTCGTGCGCGAACGCCTGCCCTCCGTCGCCCGTCCCGACGAGCCCGCCCTAGCTACTCGGCCTTCTCGAACATCTGCTCGACGGGCACGACGTGCACGTTGGCCTTCGCGATCGGCACGGCGAACGCCTCGATGATCTTGTCCTGCGCCTCGATCGCGGGCGGCGTGCCCTTCGTGTCGTAGGTGATGGGCGTGGGCGCGCCGCTCACAAGCGTGTCGGCGACGGCCTGCGCCTTGTCACTGACGATCGCGATCGTGAGGCCCTGCAGCGACAGGTGCTTCTTGATCGCCCTGTCGACGTCGGCCTTCTTCATCTTCGGCAGCCGCGCCTGCAGCTCCTTGACGACGTCCTTGCCTGTTACGACAGCGTCGATCGCGTAGCCGAGCCTGCGCGACACGTCCTGCGCCCACAGGTTCGTGTAGCTCATGAGGAACGCGCGCGTCGCCTCGAAGCCGTCCTCGGGGATGCCCTCGCGGATCAGCTTGTCGGTCTCGTACAGCGCGGCGCGCAGCGCGAAGAGCGCGTTCTGCGGCGGCACGGGGCGCAGCCAGATCTCGAAGTGCTGCTGGCGGCGCGCGATGTTCGCGAGCGGGAACGTCGACCAGCCGTCCTGGATGAAGTTCTCGATGTACGCGTAGTCGCCGTAGTTGAGGCCGCGATCGCCGCGCAGGTGGTTCATGAGCACGCCGTTGAACGTGCGGTGCTCGCCCAGGTAGCTGCGCGCGACGGTGAGCGGATAGAAGTCGGCGTCCCTGCGCGTGAGGTCGATCGGGTGGCCGATCGAGATCGCGTCCGCGCGCGCGTCCTTCTCGACGATGACGACCTGGTCGTCTTTGTACTTGGGCGGCGCCGGCAGCTTCGGCATGGGCGGCGATTTGGCGGGCAGCGCCTCGAAGCGCTTCGCGAAGGCCTCGGCGAAGCCGTCGGGGTAGCCGCCCGCGACGCCGACGATGAGGCGGTCGCGCGCGAAGTGCGACGCGTGGAACGCCTTGACGTCGTCGAGCGTGATGGCGGCGAGCCCCGCGACCGTGCCCTGCGTGGGCGTGCCGTACGGGTGTCCTTTGTACAGCACCGTCGCCATCGCCTGCTTGCCGAGGTCCTCGTCGGCCGTCCCGCGCAGCGTCTTCGTGACGTAGTCGAGCTCGTCCTGCTTGTTGCGCGTGAAGTCGTCGTCGGCGAAGCGCGGCGTGAGGATCTGATCGGCGAGCAGGTCGGCGAACTTCGCGACGTTGTCGCGGTGGACGGTGCCCGAGAACACGAGCGACTCTTTGTCGCCCGTGACGCGGATGCCGGCGGCCAGCGGGTACAGCGCGTCCAGCACCTCGGCGTACGTGCGCGCCTTCGTGCCGCCTTGCCCGACCATGTCGCCCGTGAGCGACGCGAGGCCCTCCTTCCCCTTCGGGTCGTCGACCGAACCGAGCTGGAAGTAGAGCCGGATGGCGACGAGCGGGTTGTTGGGCGAGGGCAAGAACACGGTGCGCACGGTGCCTACCTTTTTCACGGCCGTTGGCGACGCGGCGGCGCGCGCCGTCAAGGCGACCGCCGCGCACGCCGCGAAAACAAAAACCCCGAGGCGACGCGCGCTCATTTGGCGGCCGCCTTCCCGGATTGCAGCGTGACCGTCGTGCGGTTCGCCGCCTGAAAGTACTTCCGCGCGACGCGCTCGACGTCGGCCGCCGTCACCTTGTCGTACAGCGCGAAGTACGCGTTGATCGACGCGAGGTCGCCCGTGAGCGCGACGAACATGGCCGCCGTCTCCGCCGACTTGTCGGCCGTCGACAGCTGCGCCGCGAAGCCGTACTTCACGTGCGACAGCACCTCGCCGAGCGTCTTGTCGTCGACGCCTTGCTTCGCGACGCGCGCGATCTCTTCGTTGATCGTCCTCTCGACGTAGGCAACGTCCTCGGGCTTCTTCACGCGCGCGAGGATCGAGAACAGGTTCGGATCGACGTGCGGGTCGGCCGACCCGGCGATCGACTCCACCTTCTGCTCCTTGATGACGAGCCGCTTGAAGAGCGGCGCGCGCTCTGAGAACAGCAACTCGGCGAGCACGTCGAGCGCGGGCAGGTCGACGTTCGTCGTCGAGAACGCCGGCACGTGGTAGCCCGCGAGGATCATGGGCAGCGTCGCCGACGGCCACGTGAGCGCGACGCGCTTCTCCTTCTTCTGCGCCGGCTCGACGGGCACCTTCGGCCGCGGCCCGCCCGCCTTCCAGCCGCCGTAGGCCTTGTCGACGAGCGCGAACGTCGCGTCCGGATCGGCGTCACCGACGACGAGCAGCACGACATTCTCGGGGCGATAGTACCGATCGAAGAACGTGCGCGAGTACGCCATCTCGTTGGGCATGTTCTCGATGTCCTTCACGAAGCCCATCGTCGTGTGCTTGTACGTGTGCGTCGTGTACGCGTTGTCGTAGAGCACCTCGGTCATCTTCTCGACGGGGTTCGAGGCGTTCTTGTTGTATTCGCCGAGGACGGCGCGCGCCTCCTTCTGGAACTCGGGCTCTTTGTACGAGAGGTGCTGGAAGCGATCGGACTCGATCTCGACGATCTTGGGCAGCGCCGCCTTGCCCGCGAGGATGTGGTAGACGGTCAGATCGTCGGACGTGAACGCGTTCGAGTCGGCCCCCATGGCCTTGATCTCGGCGTTGTACTTGTCCTGCGGGAAGGTCTCGGTGCCATGGAACATCATGTGCTCGAAGAAGTGCGCGAAGCCCGACTTGCCCGGCTCGACCTCGTTGCGGCTGCCCGTGCGCACGATCGAGTAATAGGCGACGAGCCCCGGCGAGTCGTACGAGACGACGAAGACGCGCAAGCCGTTTGCGAGGGTCTTTTCGTGGACGGGGAACGGGAACGCCTCGCCCGATTTGGCTTCGGCGGGCCGCGACAGCACGGCCAGCATCGGCAGGGACAACGTCAGAGCGGAAAGTGCAGACCACACGACAAACCTCATCGAACCTCCGTTAGGATGGCGGGGCCCAGATGAGAACAGAATCGGGTAGGCCGGACAAGCACGCGGGCGACGCGCCCGCGGGGTCGGGGGATTCGTTCAGCGTGCGCGGCCGCCTGTTGCTCGACGGTCGTATGGCCCTCGGGGTCGTCATCGTCAAGGACGGTCGCATCGCCGAGGTGAGAACGGGCGATCTCGACTCGAACATTCCCGCGCCCGTGCGCAACGCGCACGTCGTGTCGCCGGGGTTGATCGACCTGCAGGTCAACGGCGGCTTCGGCTTCGAGGTGGGCGGCGACGCCGAGGCGCTGCGCGCGCTCGCGGCGCGGCTGCCAGAGACGGGCGTCACGTCGTTCTTGCCGACGTTCGTGAGCGCGTCGGCCGAGGACTACCGCGTGGGCGCGGCGGCCGTGAGCGCGATCCGCAACGAGCGCGGCGCGCGGCGGCTCGGCGTGCACCTCGAGGGGCCGCTGCTGTCGCCCGCGCGCGTGGGCGCGCACGACGCCGCCGCGGTCGCGGGCGCGCCCGCGGCGCTCGACGCCGTCCTCGACGAGCTCATCAGCGCGGACGCGCTGCGCATCCTCACGGTCGCGCCCGAGCGGCCCGGCGCGCTCGCGCTCGTGCGGCGGCTGCGCGACGCGGGCGTCGTCGCGAGCCTCGGACACACCGAGGCGACGTTCGCCGAGTTCATCGCGGGCGTCGACGCGGGCGCCTCGTTCGTCACGCACCTCTACAACACGATGCGCGGCTTCTCGCACCGCGAGCCCGGCAGCGTGGGCGCGGCGCTCACCGACGATCGCGTCACCGTGGGGCTCATCGCCGACGGCGTGCACGTGCACGCGGCGGCGCTCAACCTCGCGCTGCGCGCCAAGGGCTGGGAGCGCGTCGTGCTCGTGACCGACGCCGTGTCGGCGACGGGCCGTCCGCCCGGCACGTATGCGCTGGGCGGCGCGCCCATCGTGTCGGACGGCCACGCCGCGCGCCGGCCCGACGGCACGCTCGCGGGCTCGACGCTCACGCTCGATCGCGCCGTGCGCGTCATGATCGACCTCGGCGGCGCGCACGTCGAGGAGGCGCTGTCGATGGCGACGCAGGTGCCCGCGCGCCTGCTGGGACGCGACGACCTCGGGCGCCTCGCGCCCGGCTGCGCCGCCGATCTCGTGCTGTGGACGTCGGCGATGGAGGTCGAGGCGACCTACGTCGGCGGTCGGCTCGCGTACGGCAAGTAGTCAGCCGATCGCGCGCGCGCGTCAGTGCACGCGCGACGTGAGCGGCAGCGCCGCCAGGATCTCGGCCTCGCGCAGCGCGAGCTCCTCGAGACGCCACGCGTACGCGTCGGCGGGCACGAGCGGGCGCGCGAGCTCGAGGAAGATCTCGCAGTGGCGCTCCTCGGCGTTCGCGAGCGCGCCGTAGAAGCTCGCGAGCTCGGCCTGGCCCGTCGCCGAAAACCCGCGCGCGAGCAGCGCGAGCCGCTCGTGTGAGCGCGCCTCGATGAACGCCGCGACGAAGAGCGCGTCGAGGAGGCGCCCCGGCTCGTCCGAGCGCACCTCGGCCAGCAGATTGCGCGCGTAGTGGTTGGGCGAGTCCGAGCGCAGCACCCAGCCGCGCGCGGCGATGAGCGCGCCCACCTGCACGACGTGGCTCGTCTCCTCGTGCGCGAGGCGCGACAGCGACGCCACCGACGTGCCCCGGTGCGGGTATCGACGCACGAGCATGAGCGCGTTCTCGGCCGCTTTCCGCTCGCAGTGCAGGTGATCGGACAGCAGCGACGCCAGATCGGCCGTACTGGCCGCGAACCAGCGCGGGTGCGTCGACGAGCGCAGGATCGTCATCGCGTCTCCGCGCGCGCGACGAGCGCCGCGAGGTGCCGGCGCCCCTCGGGCCAGTCACCGAGATCGGACGCCGCGTTGATGTGGCCGATCGCGCCCGCGTCGACGAACTCCGCGCCCCAGCGCCGCGCGAGCTCGCGCGCGCGATCGAAGTCGACGAACGGATCGTTGCGGCTCGAGATGACGGTCGCGGGGAAAGGCAGCGCCGCCTGCGGCACGGGCGCGAAGCCGCGCGTCTCGGGCGGCGTGCGCGTCTCCGAGTCGACGTCGGCGGGCGCGACGAGCAGCGCGCCCACGACGCGCGACCACCCCGGCCGTCGCGCTCCGTGCGCGACGAGCACGCACGCGAGGCTGTGCGCGATCAGCACGACGGGCGCGTCGCTCTCGTCCGCCGCGAGCGCCGCGTCGACGGTGCGCAGCCAGTCGGCGAGCGCGGGGCGCTCCCAGTCGCGCTGCTCGACGCGCGCGCACGCCGGATCACAGCCCTCCCAGCGCGTCTGCCAGTGGTCGGGCCCCGAGCCGCCGAGCCCCGGCAGCACGAGCAAGCGCACGGGCGTCGCGCGAACCGTCACGAGCGACTCAGTGGTGGTGGTGACCGTGCCCGTCGGCGTCGTGGACGTGGCCGTGCTCCTGCTCGTCCTTCGTCGCCTCGCGCACCTCGACGATCTTGACGTTGAAGTGCAGGGTCTTGCCTGCGAGCGGGTGGTTTCCGTCGACCTTGGCGTAGTCGCCGTTGACGGCCAGCACCTGCACGACCTGCGCGCCACCCGGGACCTGGATCTGGTAGCGCCCGCCGACCTGCACGCGCGGCGCCTTGAACTTGCGCAGCGGCACGTTGCGGATCTCCTTGTCGTCGCGCTCGCCGTAGCCGTCGGCGGGCGTGAGCTTGACGTCGACGACGTCACCCGCGCCCTTGCCCGTGAGCTGCTTCTCGAGCCCCGGCACGAGGTTGCCGAGCCCGTGCAGGTACCACATCGGCTTCTTGTCGTCCCCTTCGCCATCCCCCACGTTCGTCTCGATGGTCTCGCCCGCGTCGTCCTTGAGCGTGAACTCGATGGCCACGGCCTTCTTGTCGTCGATCTTCATGAGCGGCGAAGGTTACCAGGACTCGGCGTTCGAGGGTACGCCGCGCCCGAGCGCGCGCGAACAAATCCTCAGCGCCCGTCAGCGGCCGATGCCGACGCCGACGCCGAGCACGAGGGACGCGCCGACGAGGCCGGCGGACGGCGCGCCGTCGACGGTCGCGCCGTAGCCCCGGAGCATGTAGCCGGCCTCGACGAACGCGCGCGCCGACACCTCGCGCGCCACCCAGAACGAAGCGTCGACGTGTCCGCGCGCGGCGATCGCCATCGATGATCCCGAGCCAGCGACGACGCCCGGCGCCGTCGCCGCGCCTTCGATCTGCGCCCATCCGATCGCGCCGACGACGCCCGGGCAGAGCGTGAATCGCCCCACGGTCCATGTGGGGCAGCCCAGGAGCCCGCCGGCCAACGAACGGACGGAGACGCGGCCCACGTCGACGTTGCGCTCACCCGCGACGGCGTCAGCGAACAAGCCGAGGCGCGCGCGCGCAGCGTCGACGAAGAACGACAGGCGCCCGCCCCACAGCGCCGTCTCGCGTCCGGGGAACAGGCTCGTGAGGCCGTCGGCGGCGAGCCCGACCGCGAGGGATGGCGGCGCGGGCGCGGCGGGCGGCGGCGCGACGCGCATCGGTGCGGGCGGCGGCGCGGGCGGCGCGGCGCTGCGCACGAGCTCGGCGACGACGAGCGCGAGGGCGCGCGGGCGCGCCTCGATCGCGATGTCCTCGAGGCCGATGTCGCGCGGCGCGAGCGAGCGCCCCGGGTCGCTCGCGACGGAGACGCGCACGCGCAGCGTCGTCGTGTCGCAGGGCTCGAT
>DATAZS010000565.1:0-5130 GCA_036271915.1 Polyangia bacterium | reverse complement strand
TGCGTTTGGAGAGCCTCGAGAGCCGTGCGTTGCTCCGGACTGGGTTTGTTCTCGGAGTGCGCAAGCATCCCGATCGGATCGAGCCAGGGGCTGTGGAAGAAGGTACTCGCCGTGCGCCGTTCGGCGTAATAGAGCACGACGTGAGCGTTCTCTCCGTCGCTGTACGCGAAGACGTAGTCCTCCGGCCTCGTGTGCGCCTTGATGTAGAGCCCGACCTGCTGCTCGAGCGTGGCGAACTGGTGCGGTGAATGCTCCCAGAGATCTCGGTTGCCCGTCCATTGGTAGGGTCCGGCCTGGGCGCCGTCGAAGAAGTGCCAGGCCGTGAAAGCCAGCGCGAGGGCTGCGAGCGCGCCGCGCTGGCTCGTCCATCGCGGTAAGCCGCTCCACAGCCCCGCCAGTACGATCAGTACGAGGAGCGTCGTGGCACCGGAGACGGGGACCGCTTGGTAAAAGAAGCCGCGCCCCTGCGCGACCGCGCCCAGGAAAAATAGAAGCGGCATCACGGCGAGCGGCAGAGCGCGCCGCGGAAGATAGCCGGCGGCCACGAACGCCGGCCCGGCCACCAGTGAGACGACGGCCATCTGGCGGAAGACCATCCATCCGCGATCGAGCAGCAGCTTGATGGGATCGATACGCAGCAGGAACATGTTACCCCGATAGGGAATCGTCACGCACCACAGGAAGTAGTCGCGGATGCTGCCCGACACGAGAAGCAGCAGAACCATCGCGAAAACGCACGCGACGCCGCCAGCTGCCGCACCCTTCAATCGACGGCTCCATTCATCACCTCGCGCGGGACCGTCCAGCACCAGACATGCGGCGCCAACCAGGACGTAGACCGCCCCCGTCGGCTTACCGAAAACCTGGCTCACGGCGACGAAGGCACCCGCGAAGGCGACCCTCGCCGCCCAGGGTCGCTTGAATGTCGCGCTCGCGTACAGCATCGATACGCCCACGCCCCCGAAGAGCGAGTAATAGAGGTCGCGTTCAGTCGTCGTTCCCCAATCGAAGGTCAGATACCAGGCGAGCCACGTCACCGCTCCCAGCCCTCCCCACGCCGCCCGCTGGACGACGCGCCCGGCGGGCGGAAGGTCGACCATCGGAGCCAAGAAGAACCCGATGAGGCCGCCGCCAATCGCCTGTACGAAGAGATCGACGATTCGGAAGCCGCGATCCGAGTGCCCCGCGAACACCTGCATCATCGCATGCAGGTAGTGAATGAACGGACCGTCGGCCATCCCGACGTCTCGATAGAGCCTCATTCCGTGCCTGATGCACCAACCCGTGTATTGAAAGACGGCCGTGTCTCCGAACAGCGGCTCGTTGATCTCGACCCGGAAGATCGGAACGAGAAAAGGGAGAAAGACGAACGGGACGATCCCCGGCGTTGCCGCCCGAAGGCAGCGCGCTCCGCCGAGGGCATGCGCTAGGGCCCTCATTCGTGCCGCCGTGGCGCTCACGATCACCGTTGTCAGCCGTCGAATACCTTGCGCGCTCATGTGGGAGGCACCTCGAAGACGGAGTCGCCGAGGACGCGCAAAGCTCCGATTCGATCTAAACGGCTCGGTTGCTGTGATGTAGCCATTGTTCTCGGGCTGGGTGTGACCGCCTAGTCCTGTCGCAGGTAGACGTTGTCTGTCAGTTGTTTGTAGCGGTGCTTGGCGAGGTACGGCGCGAACAGGGCCCGATGGTGGCGGCCGCGCGCGTACATGAAGCTCGGGTCGAGGACGATGATCTTCGGGCGGCTCTTCTCCATCTCGTCCCACACGGGGCGCAGCTTCGCTTCGTCGGTCGCGCCCTCGTAGTAGCCGAGGATCGGGTCGAGGAAGTTGCTCTCGCGCACGCCCGAGGTGCGATCGACCTGGACGTACAAGATTGGGTTGCCGTTTGTGACGATGCGATCCTCGGGCGTTGTGTTCTGGCGGATGAGGTCGTAGACGTGGGGGCCCGGCTCCTGAGTCATCGGGGACTCGAGCTTGCGCGTGCCGTAGGCGTGCGCCTCGGCGTCGACGCGCGGCCAGATCGTGATCACGAGCGCCGTCAGCATCGCGACGCGCACGACCCAGCGCATCGACGGCGCGCTCGCGCGGAACCGCTCCGTCATTGCGTCGAGGCCGACGGCGAGCGCGAAGAACAGGCCGCCCAGCAGCATGTTGTAGTAGTGCTTCCACGGACAGTTGCTCGCAGTGACGGCGAGGACCGACGTGCCCAGCGTCGCGAGCGCCAGCGCGAAGAGCGGCAACGTTCGGCGCCGCGCGAAGATGACGAGGCACGCCGCGAAGGGCAGGAGGAAGCCCATCGTCGACAGGTTCGCGTAGTCATGCACGAGCGCCTGTGCCTGGCGCAGCAGATCGTTGAGCGGCGTCGTGGGCTTGAAGACGCCGCCCGCGACACAGAACGACAGCACGGGATCGCGGTAGATCACCGTGTAACGCTTCACCATCTTGATGTATGCGCTCATGGCCCCCGTCGGGATCATGTAGATGCATAGGCCGACGACGACGACGGCGCCGCCGATGAACGAGCGCTTCACGTAGGCGATCGCATCCTGGCGGAGCGTGCCGACGCGATCGGCGGCCAGGAAGCAGGCGGCCCACGTGACGACGACGCACGGCAGGAATGGATCCTTCGATTGCGTGCAGCAGATGAGCAGCGCCGTGCCGAGCGCGGGCGTGACGCGCACGAAGCGCGTGCGCGCGAAGAGGACGGCTGTCCCGAGGAAGTAGTAGGCGAGGCCGATCGACTCGGTGTCGGACAGCGCGTAGTCGTGGAACGCGTGCGTGACCCACAGGTGGATGAGCGCGAGCGACAGGCCCATCGCGAGGAGCTTGTCGACCCGGCGCGTGAGGAGCGCCGCCTGCAACGCGAGGATCGACGCGAGCGGGAAGTAGATGAAGAACCGCCGGTAGCCGAACTCGGCGAGCCCGTGCAGCTTGAGCGCGAGCGCGTAGGTGAGGAACACGAACGGCGGCTTGAACTCCATGAAGTCGCGGTAGGGCACGCGGCCCTTGAGCAGGGACCAGCCGCACCACACGAAGTAACCCTCGTCGCCCCAGCCGCCGCTGTGCCTCATGACGTCGTTGAAGATCAGGAACACGAACGCGGGAACGACGAACGTCGCGACCGTCGCCGCCGTCGCGGCCGCGCCGACGTACGTCTGCCGCGACGTCCAGAAGGCGCGCGTGCGAAGAATGGCCATCTGCTCGCGCAGCGCCGTGGACCATTGGAGGAGCCTCTTCTTCATCGTCTCACTGGGCAGGGTGCGGCGGACTGTACCGTTTCTGCTCGGCGTGAGAACGGTCTTTCCGCCGCCGCGAGACTAGTTGTACTGTCACCCGAATTCGGACAGAGCCCAACGTGAGCCTTTCACCCGAGATCCCGGCGGCCCCGGCCCGACCCCCTGTCCCCGAGGTCGTTCGCGACGCTCCCCGCGGCCGGCTTCATGACAGGGCTGCCTTCGCGACCCTCCTCGCGCCCGGCGCGGCGTGGCTCGTTGGCGTGGCGCTTTGTCTCTTCTTGCGCGACCGCGTTGCTTTCATCTCGGCAGCGCTTTGGGGCTTGCTCATCCTCGCGTCGTTCGTCGCGTGGGGCGCGGTGTTCTCGCTCGCGCTCGGGCGCCGCGAGCGGCGTGGGTGGGGGTTTCACGGCACGGTCGGCATGGGCGTCACGCTGTTCGTGGGCGGCCTGCTGTCGCTCGTGCACCTCGTGTCGGTCGCGTCCATCGTCGCGTTCCTCGGGCTCGGCGTGTTCGCCTGGGGCTACCTCGCGGCGCGGCTCGGCGAGACGCCTCGCCCGATCGCGTGGCTGCGCGGCCTCGTCGACCACAAGCGCTGGCCGCTCTTCTTCTTCGGCTTCGTGCTGGTCGTCTTTGGCGTGTCCGTCGGCCTGCAGTACCTGGGGTCGGTGACCTTCCCGACGTTCAACACGTGGGACGACAACATGGCGTACCGCGAGTTCGCGCGGCAGTTCCTCGACACGGGGACGCTGCGCGAGTCGTTCTCGTACCGCCGCATCGCCACCTATGGCGGTCAGAGCTACCTTCAGGCGCTCGTGCTCGCGCTCTCGGATCGCGATCGCTTGCACCTCGTCGACAACGGCTTGTGCGCCGTGCTCATGTTCGGGCTCGCGATCGGCTATCGCACATCGAATGCCTGGGCGCGCCGCATCGCCGTGCTGGGTGGCGGACTGCTCGCGGCGACGCTGCCCCACACGCCCGCGAACCTCGGCAGCGAGCTGTCGGGCGTGGTCTTCTTCCTCGCGATCTTTCGGCTGTTCGACGACGAAGGCTTCGAGACCGCCGACCCGCGCTCGAACGCGCTGCTCGCAGGCCTGCTCGCGGCCGGGGTTTGCACCCTTCGCCAGAACTATCTCGCGCCGGCCGTGCTGCTCATCGGCTTCGTGTACGGTGGCCTGTACCTGTGGCCTGGCGAGCGCACGCGACGCGCGTGGACGGGCCAGGCCGTCGAGACCTTCGGCGCTATGGTCGTCTTCCTGCTGCCGTGGATGCTGCTCGCGCTCGTGACGGTCGGGACGCCGCTCTATCCGCTCATCAAGGGCAACCTCAACCCCGAGTTCGGGATCCTCGGCCACATCACGTTGGCCGAGGAGCTGCGCTGGTCGATCGAGAACCTCTTCTATCAAACGCGCGTCATCAAGGCGATCTACCTGATGTTCGCCGCCGTGCTCGTGCTGCCCATGACCCGGCGCAACCGCGCGGCGCAGGCCTTCTTCCTGTGCAGCGCGCTGTCGTTCGCCGTCATGATGCACTTCTTCCGCGCGTTCCACGACGCCAACAGCATCTCGCGCTACTACCTGTCCTTCACGGTCGCGTTCGCGATCGCGGGCGTGCAGCGCGCACTCGCGGGCCTGGGCGCCGACGGTCGCGCGCTGCGGAACGCGCTGCCCGCGGCCGCCGTCGCGATCTTCGCGATCCTCTGGCAGTTCACGACGACGGCCGAGACGCTGCACCACCGCCTGACCGACGACATCGATCTCACCGAGCAGGTGCTCACCCACCGCGGCCCGGCCATCCCGCCCCTCAAGATCCAGGACTTCTACGACCGGTTGCAGGCGAGCGTCCCCGAGAAGGCGCCGCTGCTCGTCATGCTCGATCACACGTACCTGCTCAAT
>DATAZS010000564.1:0-8103 GCA_036271915.1 Polyangia bacterium | reverse complement strand
GCCGTCGAGATCTGGGACGCCTACGATCGTGGCGCGCGCGCGCACGAGAAGGCCTATGCGCGCCTGGCCGCCGCCGAGCTCGCCGCGCAGATGCCGCCCGAGCTCGCGTGGCGGACGTACATGGCCTCGCCTGAAAAAGGCCTCGCGCGCGCCGTGCTCGGGCAGAAGGCCGCGGGTTACCTGCGCGGGCAGGGCGACGCGTCGGGGGCCTCGTCGATCGAGAGCGAGTCGGCAGAGGCGCGCCGCGCGCTCGGCATGGACGAGCTGGCCGTGCACGGCGGCGCGGGCGATCCGGCGCGCCTCGGGCTCGCCGTGCCGCTCACGGGCAAGTTCCAGCCGGTCGGCGAGGCGGCGATGCGCGCGGCGATGCTGGCGGCCGGAATGCCCGCGGCCACGGCGACCGACGCGCCCGTGCAGCTGGCCGTCCGCGACACGGCGCTCGACGGCGACCGGCCCGCGCGCGGCCTGTCCGAGCTGTTCGGCGAGGAGGCCGTCATCGGCGTCCTGGGCGCGGGCGACCGCAAGACGGCGGCGGCGACGCTGCAGGAGGCCACGCGAGAGGGCATCCCGCTGCTGTCGCTCGACGACGTCGCGCCGGGTGCGGCGACGACGGGCTTCCAGCTCATTCATTCGCCCGAGGCGCGCGTCACGGAGCTCGCGCGGCGCGCGCTGGCCGCGGGCGCCCGTGACTTCGCGCTGCTCGGTCCCGACAGCGCGGCGGGCAAGCGGCTGCGCGACGCGTTCCGCGCCGCCGTCACGGCGGGCGGCGGCCGCGTCACGGCCGAGGCGACGTACCTGCCGGGCGCGACGTCGTTCACGGCGGCGATCGGCGCCATCAAGAAGACGCCGCCGCAGGCTGTGTTCGTCGCCGACGGCGCGGAGCGCCTCGAGCTCATCGCGCCCGCGCTCGCCTTCGCCGATCTGTGGTCGACGCCGGGCGGGAAGGGGCGCCCGGCCGCGGACCCAGGCAAGCCGCGCGGCCGCAACATCCTGCTGCTGTCGACGGCGAACGATCTCTCGCCGCGGCTGCTGCAGAACGCGGGGCGCTACATCCAGGGCGCGCTGCTCGCGCCGGGCTTCTACGCCGACGCGGCCGACGGGCCGTCGAAGGCCTTCGTCGACGCGTACCGCGCGGCCTACGGCCAGGAGCCGCACGCGACGGAGGCCTACGCGTACGACGGCGTGAGCGCGCTGCGCGCGGCCGCGTCCACGGGCGGCCGCACGCGCGCCGACGTGCTGCGGGCGCTCTCGACGGGCTCGTTCGAAGGCCTCACGGGCACGTTGCGGTTCGGGCCCGAGCACGGGCGTGTCGACGCGGCGCGCGTCTACGTCGTCGACGGCGAGCAGATCAAAGTCGCGCGCTGATCGGGCGCGATCGGTCGAGCGCTCCGTCATTTTGTCCCTCGCACTTCGACGATCACCCATGAGCCGAAGCCAGCGGTTTGCCATGCTCGTTTGTGTGGTCGTGGCATCGGGGGGCGCTTGCGCCGACCGGACGTCTCCGACCTCGCAGATCGTCGGGCGCGAGGAGCCCGGCGATGGCGCGCAGCTATCGCCCGATGGCGGGGCCGAGGCCCCCGCGACGTGTGGCCCACGGGTGGCGACCAAGACCGCATGCGCGGCGACCTATGACGCGCAGGTCGCGAGCTGGCAACAGGCCAACGTCTGTCACGTCGGCATCGACTGCTGCACGTTCGAAGGCGCTTGCGGTGCGTACAAAGTCTGGCGCGAGATGCCCTCGGAGGGCTCGCTCGTCTGCGTGTACGACGCCACTGGCGCTACGTTCGTCGCCTCGCGCGCTTGCGGCGACACGGGTCCCGGGGGTTGCGCGGCCGATTCGCTCGCGAACTGCGCCGACTTCGGGACCTTCGCGGCGCTCGCTCTTTGCGACACGAACCAGCTCCCTCGAGCGTGCACGTTCGATCCGCCGGCGAGCGCGCTCTGCGGCGCCCCGAGCGCCGGACAATCGCCCGACTGCGCGCCGACGTTGGCCGCCCAGACGTCGAGCCCTTGGCTGTGCGACGATCTGACGACGATCGACGTCGCCGACTGTGGCGATCTGCATGTGTGGGCCCGGCGAAGCGAGGGCAACCTGACCGAGACGACCGTGCGGTGTCTGTACGGCGCGGACGGGGGCCTGGTGTCGGGCACCGAGCACGTCGCGGATGGGTCGGGAGCTCAGCCACCGCACGACTGGTGCGCACACACCGGGTCCGACGTCACGACGCCCGCGCTCTGCACGATCATCGAGACGTCCGGGCCCGCGCCGAGCTGCGCCGCCGCGCCTTGACCGCGACGGGAGGAGCGGACGCCTCGACACACGTCACGACGACGGCCTCGCCACGCTTGGGCGGCGACGACGCGTCGGCGCGACGTGAGACCATGCCGGGAAGGCCCAGGCGGCAAGCCTCGCGGAAGAAAGCCGCGCCGTCGCTCTGACAAGCGAATGACGCCGGGAGGCTTCACGCGCGCGACGAGCGCGCCGAGCAGCTCCTTGCGGCGCGCGAGCGGCGTCTCCGCGAGATCGTGGCCGTTGAGGAACAACAGATCGGTCAGGTAGTAGGCGAGGGCGGCCTCGCCCCGACCCGCGAGCGCGGCGGCGAGGCCGCCCTCGCGCGGGCGCCCGTCCAAGTACAGCGCCGTCACGACGCCGTCGACGACGAGGCTCTGCGCGGGGAGCATCCGAACGGCGTTGGCGACGGCGGCATGCTCCTCGGCGACCTCGGGCGCGAGCCGCTCACCGCCGTCGTCGAAGAGCTCGACGTCGGCGTTGAGCGCCGTGCGCGCGAGCAGGCGGCGGCCCTCGATCTGCATCTCGTGCAACCAGCCGGCCCCCTCGGGCGGCCGCGCGCGCGCGATGAGCTTCGTCGGTCGCGGCGCCGGCGCCTTCGCCTCGCGGGCGCCCGGCACGTCGTCGAGCGCGACCTGCACGCGGTTCGAGTGCCACACGTGCGTCGGGTCGGCCGCGATCTGGGCCATCGTGCGCTGCGTGGCGACGCTCTCGGCGCGCGCCGCCGTGATGTCGAGCTCGGCCTCGGGGCGCGCCTCGGCGTCGCGCTCCTTGATGAGCAACCAGTTGCGCCCCTCGTCGCGGCGCGCGCGGCGGTCCCTGATTTTCACGAGGGCGTACTTGCCGTGGAGCTTCTCACCCCTCAACAAAAACTTGAGGTTTCCCTTGGCCAACATGGCGCGCGCGTCGCCTTCTTGCGGCGTCCAGATCCCGCGGTCCCACAACAGCACCGTGCCGCCGCCGTATTGGCCCTTGGGGATGATCCCCTCGAACATCGCGTAGTCGAGCGGGTGGTCCTCGACCTGGACGGCGAGGCGCTTCTGCGCTGGGTCGAGGCTCGGGCCCTTCGGCACGGACCACGACAGCAAGACGCCGTCGAGCTCGAGGCGAAAATCGTAGTGCAGGTGCGACGCCGCGTGCTTCTGGATGACGAACAGGTCGCCGGCCGTCGTGCGCTTGACGGCGCCAGGCGGCTCGCGCGTCAGGCCGAAGTCGCGTTTCCGATTGTACTCGTCGAGCGCCACGCAAAGATCCTAACGGATCTGGGTGTTGTGTTAAGAACGAGCCTCAAAATGCGCTTCTCCCAGACCCTCATTCCGACCCTCAAAGAGGCCCCTTCCGAGGCGGAGGTCCCGTCCCACATCTTCATGGTGCGCGGCGGATACCTGCGCAAGGTCGCCGCGGGCATCTACTCGTTCCTTCCCATCGGCTGGAAGGTCGTGCAGAAGGTGTCGCGCATCATCCGCGAGGAGATGAACCGTGCGGGCTCGTCCGAGGTGTTCATGCCGGCGATCATCCCGGCGGAGCTCTGGCAGGAGTCGGGGCGCTGGGACCAATACGGCGCGCAGCTGCTGCGCCTCAAGGATCGCAAGGGCGGCGACTTCGTGGTCGGCCCCACGCACGAGGAGGTCATCTGCGCGCTCGTGCGCGGCGACGTCCGCAGCTGGCGCCAGCTGCCGCTCAACCTGTACCAGATCCAGACCAAGTTCCGCGACGAGCTGCGGCCGCGCGCCGGCCTCATGCGCGGGCGCGAGTTCATCATGAAGGACGCCTACTCGTTCCACGTCGACGAGAAGGACGCCAAGCGCGAGTACCAGGTCATGTACGACGCCTACCAGCGCATCTTCACGCGCTGCGGGCTCGCGTTCCGCGCCGTCGAGGCCGACACGGGCAACATCGGCGGCTCGCTGTCGCACGAGTTCCAGGTGCTCACCGAGACGGGCGAGGACGCGCTCGTCGCGTGCGACAGCTGCGACTACGCCGCCAACGTCGAGCAGGCCGTCTCGCGCCCCGCGGCGGCGGTCGCCGCGAAGGCGACGCAGGTCATGACGACGGTCGCGACGCCTGGCAAGCATTCGATCGCCGACGTCGCGGCCTTCCTCAAGGTGCCCGCGGCCACGCTCGTCAAGACGCTCATCTACCTGGCCGACGGCAAGCCCGTCGCCGTGCTCGTGCGCGGCGATCGCGAGGTCAACGAGATCAAGGTCAAGCGCGCGACGAACGCGCAGGACGTCGTGCTCGCGAACGACGCCACCGTCCGCGAGGCCACGGGCGCGCCCGTCGGCTTCGCGGGCCCCGTCGGGTTGAAGGTTCCCGTCTATGCGGACGACGAGGTCGTCGCGCTCGCGGACTTCGTCGCGGGCGCGAACGCCGCCGACGCGCACGTGACGGGCGTCAACGCCGGCCGCGATTTTCAGCCGACGGCGACGGGCGACTTCCGCCAGTCGGCGCCGGGCGACGCGTGCCCGCGCTGCGACAAGGGTCACTTCAAGGGCTACCGCGGCGTCGAGGTCGGACAGGTGTTCTTCCTCGGCACGAAGTACTCGAAGCCCATGGGCGTGAACTTCCTCGACGTCGACGGGCAAGAGAAGCCGGCGACGATGGGCTGCTACGGCATCGGCGTCACGCGCATCGTCGCGTCGGCCATCGAGCAGAACCACGACGCGAACGGCATCATCTGGCCCGTGCCCATCGCGCCTTACGAGGTCATGGTGCTCGAGCTGCAGCAGGACGACGACGCCGTCATCGCGACGGCGAAGAAGATCTACGAGGACCTGCAGGCGGCCAACATCGACGTACTGTACGACGATCGCGACGAGCGCCCCGGCGTGAAGTTCAAGGACGCCGACCTCATCGGCGTGCCGTTCCGCATCGCGATCGGCAAGAAGAGCCTCGCGGAGGGCGTCGTCGAGCTCAAGCTGCGCAAGGGTCCGGAGGTCCGCAAGATCAAGGTCGACGAGATCGTCCCGCTCGTCGTGGCCGAGGTCACCAAGGAGAGGCTCTGACATGACGAAGCCAGCCCACCAGATCGCGCCGCGTGACCGCGTCATCGTCGCGTGCGACGTGCCGGACCTCAAAGGCCTCGAGTCGCTGCTCGATCGCCTCGAGGGGCGGCCGTCGTTCTACAAGATCGGGCTCGAGCTGTTCGTCGCCGAGGGCGAGCGCGCCATCGAAGCGGTGCGCAAGCGCGGCGGGCGGATCTTCCTCGACCTCAAGCTGCACGACATCCCCGAGACGGTCGCGCGCGCCGTGCAGTCGGCGCGCCGCATCGAGGCAGAGCTGCTCACGGTGCACACGTCGGGCGGGTACGAGATGCTCACGCGCGCGGCACAGGCGGCGGAAGGCGGCGTCAAGATCCTGGGCGTCACCGTGCTGACGAGCCTCGTCGAGGACGATCTGCGCGCGGAGGGCGTCGAGACGACGATCCCCGAGATGGTGCGCGCGCGCGCGCGCATCGCCGCCAAGGCCGGCATCGCGGGGCTCGTCTGCTCGTCGCACGAGATCGAGGCGGCGCGGGGCGCGGCGCCCGGCCTCTTCATCGTCGTGCCCGGCATCCGGCCCGCCACGGGCACGGGCGCCGCCGCGGGCGACCAGAAGCGCGTCGCGACGCCCGAGATCGCGATCCGCAACGGCGCGGATTACCTGGTCGTCGGTCGTCCGCTGCGCGACGCGCCCGAGCCCGCGAAGGCCTTCGAGGCGATCGTGGGCGAGGTCGCGGCCGCGCTGTCGTGAGCAGCCGCGTCGTCTTCGGCATTCGCCCCGTCGAGGAGCTCGTCCTCGCGCGCGCGAAGGCCGTGCAGGTCATCTACGTCGCCGACGGCTATCGCTCGCCCGAGATCGACAAGGCCGTGCAGTCCGCGAAGGAGCGCGGCGTGACGGTCGAGTTCCGCCCGCGCCAGATGGTGGCAGAGCTCGCGGGCAACGTCGTGCATCAGGGCATGGTCGCGCTCACGGGCGAGTTCGGCTATTCGACACTCGACGAGATCCTCGCCGCGGCGACGCACGCCAACGAGGCGCCGCTCGTCGTGCTGCTCGACGGCATCACCGATCCCCACAACCTGGGCGCGATCGTGCGCAGCGCCGAGGTTCTGGGCGCGCACGGCGTCGTCATCCCCGAGCACCGCGCCGCGCCCGTGACGCCAGCGGCCGTGAAGGCGTCCGCGGGCGCGACCGAGCGCGTGCGCATCGCCAAGGTGTTGAACCTGAACCGCGCGATCGACAAGCTGCGCGAGAAGGGCCTGCGCGTGCTGGGCGCGGGCGCGGGGAAGGGCGAGCGCCTCGACGCGGCCGACCTCACGGTCCCGACGGGCCTCGTCGTGGGCGCCGAGGGCAAGGGCATGCGCGAGGCCGTGGCGCGCCGCTGCGACGGCCTCTTCCATATCCCGCAGCGCGGCGCCGTCTCGTCGCTCAACGCGTCGGTGGCCGCCGCGATCGCGCTGTACGAAGCTGCGCGTCAGAGAGCGGCCACGTAAACGACTTCAACGGGCGCGCACCGAAGCCTTCACCGCTGAACTCTTGGGTCACGGCGTCAGCGGGCGAGGTCAGGAGCCCGATTGCTGCGGCTTACTGCGGAAAGCCGCGACCGGACCTAGAACGGGACGCCCATCGCGTGCTAGAGAACATGGCCCATGCGCATCTGCATCCTTGGAGCCACCGGTCTGGTCGGACGCGAGACGGTCGACCTGGTTGAGCGCGCCTGGCCGGGCGCGACCCTGTCCCTGTACGCCAGCCGTGATCAGGAGCTGAAGTACGGCGACAAGACGTTCAAGGTCGAAGCGGCGTCCAGGCTCGAGGACGAGAACGCGCCCAAGGGCGATCTGGCCTTCGTGGCCCTCGATGACGATCACAGCAAGCGTTACGTGCCGCGCCTGCTCGCGCTCGGCTATCGCGTCATCGACAAGAGCAACACCTACCGCGCCGATCCCAAGGTGCCGCTAATCGTGGGCGGCGTGAACTCGGTGCGCATCGACGAGACGGTGCGGCTGGTCGCCAACCCCAACTGCACGACCATTCCCCTGACGCTGGCGCTCTCGCCGCTGCAGAAGGAGTACGGGCTCGAGGACGTGACGGTGAGCACCTACCAGGCCGTCAGCGGCGCCGGCATCGCCGCGCTCGACGGCTTCCTCGAGGCCAGCAAGGTCGGTTACGCCGCGCAAGATCGCCTGGGCGGCGTGTTCGACCCCAAGGCTTACGCCGGCAACACCGTGCCCCACAACGGCGGCACCGACGACAGCGGCTTCTCGGCCGAAGAACGCAAGCTGATGTTCGAGGCCAAGAAGATCCTCGAGCTGCCGGACCTGGGCGTGAGCGCGCAGTGCTGCCGCGTCGGCGTGGCCGTCGGTCACTACGAGAACGCCTGGGTCACCTTCGCCAAGGAGGTGTCGCTGGAGCGCATCGCCGCGCTGCTGTCCGACAGCGCCAAGGCGCCGTTCGTGACGTTCCTGCCCGGCGCCGCGGGCGACGGCTTGTCCTCGCTCTACTCGGTCAAGGATCGCGACCGTGCCCTGGTCGGTCGCCTCCGCCCCGACGCGCGCGACAAGAGCCGCCGCACGGTGTGCCTCACGGTCGTGGGCGACAACCTGCGCCTCGGCGCGGCGACCAACGCCGTTCGGGCCGCCAGCTGCTGGTTCAAGTCGAGCGACCCCGAGCTGCAAGCCTGACGCGCTTCGCGCTCGCGGAAGGGGCTTCGCCCCTCCCGCGGGCCCTCCCCAAGCCCTCCGCAAGGTGAGCCGGCCCAGCGAAGCTGGGCCTCACTGTTCTGGGACGCGCTCGCTTTGCTCGCTCCGACGCCTCAGGGTCGGAAGGAGCGCAGC
>DATAZS010000563.1:0-10033 GCA_036271915.1 Polyangia bacterium | reverse complement strand
AGCGACCGGGGCGGGATGCCACGGCCCGGGCGCGCCCGCGCCTGACGCTGGCGCGCCCGGCTGCAACTCGTGCAAGGACTGCGGGAATCAGGCGTGCGTCAACGGCGCCTGCGGCACGTGCCGCACGTCCTCCGACTGCTGTTCTCCCCTCATCTGCAAGAGCGGGTCGTGCGTCGCGAACATCATTCCCTGACGCGTCCTTGAGCCGTCCGCCGATTCGGCGCGGTCGGCGAAGCGCTCAGAGACGACGCGCTCAGAAGCGGAGGCGGAGCCCACCGAAGGATGCCGCCGAAAATCCGAGGAACGTCGAGAAGCCGGCCTGGCCGTCCCCGTGAACGGCGAGCCACAGGATGCTGAGGCTCAGGCGGGTCGCCGGCCCGAACTGATGATGCGCCCCACGGGGCTTGGCGTTCCGGTCATCCGCAAAGCTCCGCGCGAGGCGACGCGGCGCGAGGTCGCGCAAGATCGCAGGAGGTGGGAGCGTCAGCTGCGGCTCGACGGCGGCAGGTTCGACGGGTGTCACCGGACACTCTTCATCAGCGAGCGTCGAGGCGGCGCGCGCAAAGCCAGGCTCGAACACGATGACCGTCGCCAGCGCGGTGAGACATATTCGCCCCGACAAATCTCTGAGACGACCGGCACGCACGAAGTACCTCGCGATCGATCAAGCAATCGACGGAAGTCGCGGCGCTCTTGACGATGCAGCGCGTGCGCCGGGGTTCGGGCTTCTCGTTTGGGTTTCGCGGGGTGGGCTGCTAGGTTCCCTCTCCCGCGGACCCTCGCGAAACCCTAACGAATGACGATCATATGGTATCCGGGACACATGGTGACGGCGCGCGTGAAGGCGGCCGAGACCATGCGCAAGACCGATCTGGTCATCGAGGTCCTCGACGCGCGCGTGCCGCGGTCCAGCTGTAACCCGCTGTTCGAGAAGTTGCGCCTTCAAGGGGAGCGGCCCGCGCTCAAGCTGCTCAACAAGGCCGACGCCGCAGATCCCGAGCAGACGGAGCGCTGGCTCCAGCACTACAACGCGCAGCCCGGCGTGCGGGCCATCGCCTTGTGCGCCAAGAAGCACGGCGAGGCCGCGCGCGTGATCAAGGCCTGTCGGATGCTGCGGCCCGACCGCGGCGCGCCGGACAAATCGCTGCGGATGATGATCCTCGGCATCCCCAACGTGGGCAAGTCGACGTTGATGAACGCGCTGCTCAAGCGCCACGTCGCGCACGTCGGTGATGAGCCCGCCATCACCAAGATCCAGATGTACCACCAGCTCGGACCTGGAATGACCCTGGTCGACACGCCCGGGATGTTGTGGCCGGGCATGGCCCAAAACGGCGCCTACAAGCTGGCGGCGACTCACAGCATCGGACGCGCCGCCTACGACGACCAAGACGTCGCCACGTCACTGGGTCGGTATCTGCTGCTTCACTATCGGGCGCTGTTGTCGAAGCGCTTCGGCGAGCCGCCCGCCGGCTGCGACGGGCACCGCTTGCTTGAATTCATCGCGACGACGCGCAGCCTCGTCAAGGCCGGAGGACCCGACGTCGCGCGGGCCGCAGTCGCGCTGCTCAATGATTTTCGCAGCGGCACGCTCGGCCGCATCACGCTCGAGACCGTCGAAGAGACCGGCGAAGAGACCGGCGAAGAGACCGGCGAAGAGACCGCGGATCCCGCCCCGGCGGCTCTCTGACGGCGCCCTTGGACGAGTCCGACCTCGCGCTCCTCCGTCGCCGCGCCAGCGCGCAGAGACCGAGCACGAGGCCAACCGGCAAGCCGGGAGAGCGCGCGCCTCCTTCCGAACGCGCCGCCACCGCGCAGCCGCCCGCCTGGGATCCTGATCTCGACGGCGGCACCGTCGCGTCCATGAGTACGGCTGAACCGTTCGCGCTCGGTCGTCCGAACAAGGTCGGATCACCGAACAACACCATCGAGGCGTTCGCGCTCGCGAAGCTGGCCTTCGCGGCGCGCGCAGAATCACCCAGCGACGCCGTCTTCAGATTCGATGCGAAGGCGCGCGCCAGCTGCGCTTGAGCGCCCCCCTCTTCCAAGCTCGACGAAGCCCAGACGGCCGCGGCGCCGTTGTCGGCGCGCATCAAGCGCTCGGCGAGGCAGTCTTGATAGACGTCTTGGAAGAAGCCGTTCAGGCAGGTCATCGACGCCACGACGGCGGGCGAGCCCACGGGATTCGTGCCCGACAGATCGTCCATCGACAACACGCCCTCCCAGACCCCCTGGGAGCCATGCCCCAGGTACGCCACGAAGGACGGCCCCGTCGCCCACAGATGAGTGAGCGCGGCACGGGCCGGGTCGGCCGCGAGTCCGTTCGTGTCCAGCTGCTGCGCCGCCACGGGCAGGGAGGCCGCGACGTCCGTCGCCGATTGTACGAAGTCGAAGCCGGCGCTCGGTCCGGCGACGACGAGCGCTCCCCGCGAAAAGGCGCTGTCGCCGAACCCGAGCGTCCTCGCGACGAAGCCTTGCACGTCCTCACTCGTCTGGGCCGGCCATCGACCGACGGAGATCTCTGGCACGCCGTCGCCATCGAGATCGACGAGCGCGTCGTCGGAGGCCGTTTCGATCGACGGCGTGTCGACGAGCTTCGTGGGAACGATGTCAGGCACGTCCTTCCCGAGGAAGTTGCGCGGATCGAGGCTCGCGTCGCCGACGAGCAGGAGGTCGCGAAGAGGTCGCGACGAAGAAGATCGGAGGCGCCACCTCACGAAGGCCGTGATGGCATCCTCGTCGTGCGCGCCATAGCTCATCTCGTCGTAGACGTCCTCGACGTCCACGACCTCGACGCTCCAGCCTGCGGCCCGCCGCGCCGTGACCCACGGCGTGAGGGCATCGAAGAACGCCGCAGGCGCGATGACCGCGATCTCCGCGCCGATCGTCGCACACAGGGAAGAAGGCCGGTTGGCCGTGACGGAGCTCGCGCTCGAAACACCGGCGGGCGTGAAGGCGTAGATCGGATGCGCGCCGCCGTCGGGAGAGACAGTCACGCGCACGGAAAATGTTCCGTCGGCGGCCGTGGTGACTTCAGTCTCCAGCGCGAGCGGCGCCGTCGGCGTCGACAGATCGACGACGCGCGTCTCCTTCGAGGAGAACCCCGTGAGCAGCGCGCTGCCGCCCGGGGGCAAGACAGCAGCAAGCGTCTCGCCCGTCGCGCGGAAGAGTCGTGGGTAGGTCAGCCGAACGTGATCGACGAGCGTGGCGTCCCCCGCCCCGGTCGTCGACACGAGGCTGACGGCGTTGGCGCCCGACTGCAGCGTCGAGGTCGTCACGTTGAAGGTTCCAACAGCCGCGCTGCGGCCGTTCCACGCGACGTGGCCAAGCACGTTCCCCGCAAACGACACTTGGACGTCGTGCGCGTCGAGCGTCGCGCCCTGCAGCGCCACCTCGAGGGTCGCGGACGAGCCGTCGCCGACGAGCGGAGCGCTGACCGCGAGAGCCTCGGTCACGGGAACGTCCGTGATCGCCGGGCCGAAGAAATTTCCGGCCGGTCCGTTCAGGAGCGCCGCGAAGTAGATCGTCCGATCGCGACGCTCGACGTCCGCCAGATAGCTCGTCGCGAGTTGGCCCGCGGAGCCCGACGTCATAGGCGCGACGCGCGCGGGATGTTCGTCGTTCGCGACGAGCCAATACACGTGTGTCGCCGTAGCGTTGGTGTCGAGGCCTGTGCCATAGAACTCGATGGCCCCTTCGGCCCCCTGGCCACTGACCGTCATCGCGACCGACCGGCCATCGGCATAGAGGGCGAGGCGTGTCGGATCGACGTCGGCCGGCAGCCCAGCGGCGACAAGCGCCGCAAGATCGACGCGATACCACCCAGCCGCCGTGACATTGATCTTCACCGCCGGCAAGGACGCGACTGGGTTGGCGCAGGTCGGATCCGTCAACGCCGTCACGGCACGTTGTCCATTCAACGGCGCGAGATGAGGTCGCGTGAGATCGCTCCCTGTGATGATGGTTGGCTCGACGGTCGTCGCCGCGCCCCGCGGTGACAGAGCGAACCGTCGCGGAACGATCGACGAGGTCCGCGCCCGATCCTCGACCGCCGGTTCCCCTGCCGACGGCTTGATCGGGCCATGCCAGCGCGAGGCGCCCATCGTCCCGATCTCCTCCAGCCAATAGCGCGCCGACGCGTCGCCGCTGGGCCGCGGATCCCAGAACTCGTAGTGTCGGCGCCCCGCGAGCGGCAGGTCTCCCGTCGCGAACATCGAGCCCGGGATGAGCCCCCGACTGATCCGCGTTCGCACACCGCCAGTCTCGCGCCACACCTGGAAGCCGAGGTGGCTCACCTCTTCTTCCGTCTGCCAGGTGATTCGTGTCCCGCCCGGGCCGCGGGCGATCGCGAACATGGCGCTCGGAGCGGCCGCCGTCACCGAGGACGCCGCCGTGATCGTCAACACGGCCTCGCCCACGCCGTTGCTCGAGGTGGCGCCACCGCAATTCCACTTCAACGTCGTCGTCGTTCCGGTCGCGATCGTCACGCTCGTCGCGACGCGCAGGTTGTTGCCCGTGGGCGCCGATGCGCTGTCCTCATGCTTGTTCTGACCGACGCCGGACGCCGTGTACGTCCTCGTCGTGCTATCGGTCGGCTCGCCTTGTCCCATGAGATCGAACAGCACCTCGTCGGCGACGGTCGTGAGCGGGATCGTGCACAAGTATCCCGTCGATCCAACACAGGCCGACCACGACGAGAACGTCTTGCCAGACGTGCTGCCCGTCAACGACCCGACGCTCGCCACGCCGGTCATCGTCGTCGCGCTCGACGTGAACGTGTCGGCGGCGGTGATCGTGATCGTGACCTGACCATTGCCGGCGCTCGGCGTCGGATTGAGCAACGTACAAATCGCGATGCGCCGGCTCGTCCCGACGACGACGTCGAGCGCCGCCGCGCACGTCAGGGTCTGCTCATCGCCCGCGACCGTCGTGTCGGGATCCCACACGACGCTGCTGACATCCGCGACGGGAACTGTACCGGCGGTTGATCCATAGGTGACGATGAGCAGCCGGTTGCTGCCTGTGCTCGGCACGACGTGCGCGTACGAGCCCGAGCTGACCGCCGTCGTGAAGACCTTGCCCAAGGTCTCGGCCGCGATGCCGATCTGGGGCGTCGCCTCTGCGGGCGTCGCGCTGCACAACACTCCGATCACGACCGTCGCTGCCAGCGCATTTCGCAGCAGTCCCATAATCGCGCCTTCTTGATGAACGAAGGTACGCGGGTGGCCTCGCATGACCACCACTATTCGGCCCGCCGCCGACAGGCTTAAGGCTGCGCTACGAACTATCGCCTTCGAGCGTTGAAACCGTGAGCAATCTAACGCCACGAATACGGTCCGCTTCTTCGCCACATGAGCCGAAAACGTTTCTCCGTCGTTGTGCCAACCCGCAGGCCCTAGCAGGCCTGACAGGCTGTGAACAAAACGACACGTTGTATGGCAACCCAATCGTAGAAGGTTCGTGTTCCTTTTGTAGTACGATTACGTCGATCGTCGGCTCCGTGGGGGGATCGAAGGAGATCGCTATGCTCGACCTGACGATTCTCGTGATGTTCTGCTGCGCCAAGTGTTCCGAGCGCCGCGAGCTCTTCGTCCCTTCGGGCGACTTCGACGTCTTTGAACGATCGTTGCTCGAATACGTACCCGACCAATGGACGAAGATCGCCAACGGTCACTTTGAGTGCAACCGTCATCGACCCGATCACATTGGCGTGTTCTCATCGCCGTTGCGCGGTCCGGCAAACACTGTTCGACGATAGCTTGCGAAGGATCCGGCTGACGCCGCTCTGCGAGCGCCTTGGCGCGCCCAGCCCGGACGGCCATAAGATCTTCGCAGACCTCCGGCGAGACGTAGACGCGTTCTCGTCGGTCGCGTCAACTACGAGGGCTTCTACCAATACTGGCCGAAGGTAAAGCACGATCCCAAAGCGCCCCCGTCCACGACGTGGCCATCTCGCGCTGGCTCGATGACGTCCCAAAGATTGTTTTCTCGACCACGCTACGCGAAGTGACCTGGAACAATTCCCGCCTCGCGCGTGGCTCCGTGGACGAGTGGTCGGTGCGCTGAAGCACGCCCCGGGAGGCGACATCCTGATCCAGAACAGCACGCGCCTCGCCCAGGGCTTGTTGGCCCGCGATCTCGTCGACGAGATCCACGTGGTCGTGGCGCCCGTGGCAATTGCCAGGGCCGCGCCCTCTTCGCGAACATCGGCAAGCAGGTCGACCTCGAGATCGTGTCGACGAAGCGCTTCGCGAGCGGCGCGATGGCCTACCACCTGGACATCAAGCGATAGCGTCGCCGCTACGTCCGCAGAGAACGTCGGCTTGCCCATTGGCGAACAGCGGTCCGGACCTAACTTCCTCACATGAGGATCGTTCGCGGTAGCTCGACATTCGGTCTGGCCAAGGCCTCCACGGGACTTCTATTCGTCGTCACGCTCGGCGCAGCAGCAAACTGCAGCAGCACGAGTGGCATCGTGGACGGAGGAACTCGCGACGCACCAGCCGACTCTCGGGTCGACGGCTCGGATGCGCCGCCGTCAGGTGCTGGTCCCAACGGTGTCGCCGGCACAATGGGCAGCGCCGGCGCTCTTGGGAGAGGCGGTATGGGCGGCGGAGCCGGTGTCGGCGGGACGGGCGGTCTCGGCGGAGCCGGAGGCGTCGGAGGCTTCGGCGCCGGCGGCGGCGCAGGGATCCTCGGCGGCGGCGGCATAACGGGTTCGGCAGGTATCACGGGCGCGGGTGGGATCGTCGTGACGCCACCGACCGGTGGCACCGCGGGCATCATGGTGACCGCGCCGATCGGCGGCGGAGCTGCGGGGAGCTGACGAGCGCCGCACGAGGGTGAGCGCCTTCGTGCCCGCCGCGTCATCGCTCTTGCGCGTGGCCATGTAGCACCGGGTGAAGCCGGCGTTCACGGCGGACACTCGACACCGACGTCGATGTTTTCGAATCGCCGGTCGGAAAGATTGGATACGGCCGTGAAGGACATCTTCACGACACCGTATTCCACCGTCGACGGCGTACCGACCGGCACCGAGAGGCACGAAGCGGGAAGGTCGACGCCGACGATGAAAAAGAACGGCGCCGAAGCGCCGGGCCGCAAGGGCGTTGGGTTGGGTGTGTCGGAGGGGAACGCGACGGGCAGCGCGCGGTTGGACCAGGCCAAGCTGGCATCCTGAAGGGCCACGAGGGTGACGAGCTCGCTGCTCGCGTTGACGACCGTCGCGACGACACGAAGTTGCCGTACGCCGCTCGGACTCGCGTCTCCCAACGAGGCAGACAGCTCCCGGAATGACACCCGCTCCGTCGCTTCGACCGGTCCATCCGTCGCCTTGGGAGGACCGGCATCGGCAGCCTCGGTCGACGGTTGCCCGACGACGAGCGGACCGCGCCCCCCAAGAACTTCATTCCCGCAGCCCGACACCAGGACCAGCGCAGCCACCCCGATGAGGCCGTCACGTATATGCCTCTGTCGCATAACGCCCCCGCGGCCCCCGCGAACGGAGAGCTACTGAGTCACGGTCAGAGTCGTCGTCCCTGTCACGCCGGTGCGGGTCGCCGAGATGACTGTCGTCCCCGCCGTCAGGCTCGTGGCCAATCCGCGCACATTGCCGGCGCTGTCGATGGTGGCGGTGGCCGGCGTGCCCGAGATCCAGGTGGCCACGTTCGTCAGCACCTGGGTGCTCGCGTCCGAGTATGTGCCGGTTGCCACGAATTGCTGCGTGGCTCCCTTGGCAATGGAAGGCGTCGCCGGCGTAACAGCGATCGACACCAGCGTCGCCGGCGTGACCGTCAGCGTGGCGACTCCCGTAACCGCACCGCTCGTGGCTGAAATGACGGTCGTGCCGGTGTCCACGGCGCTCGCGAGGCCGCTCGAGCCGGCGGCGTTGGAGATCGTGGCGGTCGCCGTCGTCGCAGATCCCCAGGTAACGCTGTCCGTGATGACCTGAGCCGTCGCGTCGGTAAACGTTCCGGTGGCAACGAACTGCTGACTGGTGCCTTTCGCGATCGTCGATGTGATCGGCGTGACAGCGATCGACACCAGCGTCGCGGCAGTCACCGTGAGCGTCGTCGTTCCCTTGATGGTTCCGCTGGTGGCGGAGATCACCGTGGTTCCGAGCGCGACCGCGCTGGCTCGCCCCCGCGTGGCGTCGTTGGCCGTCGAGATCGTGGCCGTCGCGGGTGTCGCCGATGCCCAGGTCGCGGTTGCCGTGAGATTCTGCGTCGTGGCGTCGGAATAGTTTCCCGTCGCGACGAACGCCTGACGAGTCCCCTTCGCGATGGTCGGCGTGGCCGGCGTGACCGCGATGGAGACGAGCGTGGCCGCCGTCACCGTGAGCGTCGTGCTCCCGCTGATCGTGCCGATGGAGGCGGATATGACCGTCGTACCAACCGTCAAGGCGCTCGCGAGACCGTTCGACGTCGCTGCGTTCGAGACGGTCGCGACCGCCGGCTTCGTCGATGCCCACGTCGCGCTGTCCGAAACGTCCTGCGTCGTGGCGTCGTCGAAGAACGCCGTGGCGACGAGCTGCTCCTGGGTTCCCTTCGCGATCGACGGGATCGTGGGCGTGACCACAATCGAGACCAAGCTGGCGGAGGTCACCGTGAGGGTCGTGCTACCGCTGACGGCCCCGAGCGTCGCCGAGATGACGGAGCTTCCCACCGCGACGCCCGTCGCCTCGCCGATGGAATCGGCGGCGGCGGAGACGGTCGCGACCGCCGGAGTCGCCGACGCCCAGGTGACGGCGGTCGTGAGATCTTGCGTCGTCGCATCGTCATAGGTGCCGATGGCGACGAACTGCTGCTTGGTGCCTTTGGCGATCGCTGGCGTGGCAGGAGTGACAGCGATCGACGCCAGCATGCCGTGAGTGACGGTGAGTGTCGTGCTGCCGACCACCCCACCAACGGTCGCCGAGATGACGGAGGTGCCCGCGGCGACGGCGCTCGCGATCCCCTTCGACGCCGAGGCGTTCGAGATCGTCGCCGTCGCCGGCGTAGCCGAGCTCCACGTCGCCACGCCCGTCAGGGTCTGCGTCGTCGCGTCGCTATAGGTTCCAGTCGCGACGAATTGCTGCGTCGTCGTCGGCGCGAGCGAAGGCGTCGGCGGCGTCACCGAGATGGACACCAGGGTCGCGGCGGACACGGTCAGCGTGGTGCTGCCGCTCACGGCGCCGATCGCCGCGGAGATGATCGTGGCGCCTGTTGCCAATCCGTTTGCCAAACCTTTCGAGCCCGCGGCGTTCGACACGGTGGACGTGGCCGTCGTCGCTGCCGACCACGTTGCGACGTCAGTCACGTCTTGCTTGCTGGCGTCGCTGTAAGTGCCGGTCGCCACGAACTGCTGTGTCGTGCCCTTGGCGATCGACGGGACTGCGGGCGTCACTTCGATGGCGGTCAAGACCGCCGCGCTCACCGTCAACGTCGTGCTTCCACTCACGGCTCCGATGGCCGCAGAGATGACGCTCGTCCCAGCGCCCACGCCACTGACGAGGCCGACTGAGCCGGCCGCGTTGGACACGGTCGCCTTCGTCGGCGCCGCCGCGGTCCAAGTCGCCGTGATCGTCACGTCCTGCGTCGAGGCGTCGTTGAAGAACCCCGTGGCGACGAACTGCTGCTTGCTGCCCTGGGCGATCGTCGGCAGCGCCGGCGTCACTGCGATCGACACGAGCGTCGCATTCGAGACCGTGAGCGTCGTGCTGCCGGTCACCGCTCCCACCGTGGCCGACACCACAGAGGTCCCCTTCGCGACGCCGCTCGCGAGCCCCGCAGACCCACCTGCGTTCGAGATCGTGGCTGTCGTCGGCGTCACGGACGACCAGGTCGCCGTCGCCGTCAGGTTTTGCGTCGTCGCATCGCTGTAAGTACCGGTCGCCGTGAAGACGACCTTCGTTCCCTGCGCGATCGTCGGCGTTGCGGGAGTGACGGCGATCGACACCAGCGTGGCCGGCGTAACGGTCAGCGTCGTCGCCGCGGTCAGCGTACCGCTGGTGGCGGTGATGATCGTGGAGCCCGCCGCGAGGCTGGTCGCCAAT
>DATAZS010000562.1:0-7524 GCA_036271915.1 Polyangia bacterium | reverse complement strand
GCGCGATCGACGTTGGTGGCGATACACGTCGTCATCGCCACGATCAACGCCACCCCCGCGACGAAGCCCCCGAGCTTCATGAGGCGGGCGCTTGGTCGCCCGACGGTGCGCCCGAGGGCGGCGCCCAGGAGCGCGGCCACGAAGACGTCCCCCGTGCGGCCGTACCAAGACATCGCGACCCCTGCGGGCTTCCGCCCGAACACCCACGCGCGCGCGACCGGCAGGTACCAGAGCCCCACGAACCCGTGGCGCATGGCGATCGTGTACGTCGCGCATCCCGCGACGACCGCGAAGAGCGCCGGCGCGACCCACGACGAGCGTGACGGCGCGTCGCTCATGGCAGCCCGCGCGTGAGCGTGATGAGGAACCCCGACAGCGCGTTGAACCACACGAGGCAGGCGAGCGCGAGCGTGGCGCCCGCGTAGAGCTGGAGGTGCGCGCGCGGCGATTGCCGCTCGACCTCGCGGCCGACGAGCCACACGACGCCCGCGAGCAGCAGCGCGAAGACGGCGAAGTCTTCTTTGATGTCGAACAACTTCGAGGCCGCGGCGGCGCAGGTATCGAGGTAGAGCCCACGCACGTAGTAGCGGTACGACGGGTACGTCACGGCGCCGAGCGCGACGGTGATAACGCCCGCGATGACGCCGATCGCGCCGTACACGCGCACGAGGCGCGCGTTGAGCTTGCCGCGCAGCGCGCGCGCCGCGACGACCACCTGATGGCTCACGGCGCCTAGCAGAACCATGGCCGCGAGCGCGTGAAGGACGACGAGTCGCTTGCCCCATTCGGCGAGAAAGATCACGTGCGTCCCTCGCGCGCATGGATGCCACACATCGCCGCCAAAAGCATCCGACCGTGCCGCGCGATCGTGCATGACGCCGCCCTGGGATGCACACAAAACGCGCGATCAGCGTATTTTTCGGGCCTTTTGCCGCACGACGCGCGTCGCATAAACCCGCGTCGTCTTGACCCTCTCGGGGCACGACTGTAACGTCCGCGAATGCTTCCCAAGGTGTCGAGCGAGGGGCGTTCGGTGAAGACGCAGCGGTGGGCCCGGGGGCTCGGTGTCGTTGCGCTGTGCGCTCTCGCCGCCTACGCCGTGCAGTGCCAGTCGAGCAAGCGGCAACCGGGCAGCGGCGACACGGCGGGTACCAACGGCAGCGCCGGGAGTGGAAGCGCGGGCGCCAACGGCTCGGCCGGCACCATCGGCACGGCGGGCGCGAACGGCGCGGCGGGCGCGGGCACGGCGGGCGCGGGCGGCGCGTCCGCGACGGGCAGCGCGGGCGCCAACGGCTCGGCCGGCACCATCGGATCGACGGGAATCGCGGGCGCCAACGGCTCGGCGGCGGGCGCGACCGGTCAGGGCGGCGGCGGCGGCTCGATCGCGTCGCTCAACAACTTCGACGGCCCCGTGTTCTACGTCTTCCACGGCGACGGCACGCTGCACGCGATCCAGGAAGGCACGTGGCAGGAGATCGGCATGTGGAGCGGCCTGCCGACGAAGGACGACGTGCGCGGCGTCGACGCCGACGTCGCCAACGGCATCCTCTACTTCACGCACGGCGCCGCCGGCCCTGGCTCGAACGGCATCTCCGACAAGAACGGCAGCCTCGCGGCGTGGAGCTTCTATCAGAACAAGATCATCTACGACATCAAGCTCACCCACGGCGTCGACGCGCTGTCGTACGGCGAGGGCGTCGTCTACGTCCCGGACGGCGAATATACGAACGACCGGCTCTGGTACTACTACAAGGCGTCGGTCGGCTCGCTCATCGGCACGGAGCCGGGCGGCATGAACCCGCACGACACGATCTGGAAGAACGGCCACCGCTACTACGGCGGCACCGAGGACACCTACCTCTACGTGCTGGGACTGCCCATCACGAAGGTCGGTCCGTCGCCGTCGGGCACGGCCGGCGTGCGGCCCTTCACCGTCAACGGCCCCGAGACGCGCGCGTACATCACGTGGAGCAACTATCGCGGCTTCTCGGTGGGCGATCTGACGACGGGCAAGATCATCAAGTCGATCAACTTCGGCGGGAATCCGTGCGTGATCGCGCCGAGCCACGGCTCGACGCTGTCGCCTGACAACAAAGAAATCTACGTCATGGACAGCTGCGTCGACATGGTGCGCGCCTATACGGCGACGGACGATCCGCAGCCCATCGCGGCCGTGTCGCTCACGCACAAGATTCACGGCGGCAACGAGCAGGACTGCGCGTGGGACTGCGGCAAGGACGGCTGGGTCACGCACTCGCGCGACGGCAAGTACGTCTACGTCGGAGACTCGGGCGACGTCATCGACACGGCGACACACACGGTGGCGACCTACATCGACCTGCTCTCGAACTCGCGCCACGGCTATATCGAGATGGACTGGAGCCACGGCCCGATCGTCGACACGGCGACGCACGTCGGCCTCGGTCACTGAGCCGAGCGGACCTGTCCGACGGCGCGCGCCGGCGCGCCGAGTTGTGGCATTCTGCTCGCCGTGAAGATTCGCGGCGACGTTTCGTTCCGGGTGTTGCTCGTCGGGCTCTTGTGCGCCTCGACGGTGGCGTGTGGGAACAGCTCGAAGGCGAAAGCGAAGCCCGACGCGGCGGCCGGCCACGACGGAGGCGACGCCGCAGGGCTCGACGACGCCGCGGCCGACGGTCGCGCGGGCGACGCCGTCGACGCGACGGACGCGACGTCTTCCGACGGCGACGGCGACACCGATGCGAGCGCTGACGCCGCGAGCGGCGACGCGACGGACGCGCCCTCGGGTGACGTCGTCGCCGCGATCGACGCCGGCGTGGGCTGCATGCCGCCCGCCGACGATACGGCGCTGTCCGCGGCGGCCGAGGGCTTGCCGGCCGATGGTCTCGTGCTTTGGGTGCGCGGCGACCGCGGCGTCTACAAGATGGCCGACGATACCGTCTGCGGGTGGCGCGATCAGGTCTCGTCGTCTCGATTGCTTCACGCATCGACGTCGCGCCCCACGTGGCAGGGCGCGAGCGTCGGCGGCCAGGCCGCGATCCATTTCAACGTCGTGGGCGACGATCTCTACACCGATCCGTTGGGCATCCTGGCCACGTCGGCGCGCACGTTCATCGCGGTCTCGCAGCTCGCGAGCGCCACGGGTCGCTTCCATCCGATCCTTCAAGGTCAGGGCAATTCGGCGGGTACCTACATCGGGATCGACGCCAACACGTGGCAAACGGTCGGCAGCCGCGAGGGCGTGTACGTAACCAATAACTCGTACGATTCGGCGACGACGACGATCACGACGGCGCCCCGGATTCACGTCCTGACGCTGTCGACGCTCGCGCTGGGGACCGCCGTGATGACGGCCCTCGACTACCGCATCGACGGTGCGACTCAGACCCTCACGCTCAAGGCCGGCGACGGGACGATCGCCGACTTCTCGGCCGCAGACTTCACGACGGTCGGCGCCGTGAGCGGGACGCCGAGCGCGGGCGTGACCACGGGCGACGGCTTCGTCGCCGAGGCGCTCATCTACAACCGCGCGCTCACCTTAGTGGAGCGAGCAGCTGTAGAGGCCGTGCTCAAGGCGCGATACGGGATCCAGTAGCCGATCGTCAGTTCGGCGACGGAACGTTGCAATTCCGTCAACTAGACGACGCGTGTGTGCGGGCGCATACGCCGTTTTTGGCGTCGGGGACCGCGCGCCGATAAAGTTGGTGCGTCGATGGACGATGTCTTACGGGCGTCCAAGAACGTCTGCTCTCTACCATCCAGGAGGTCCATCGATGAAACGGTTCAGGTTGATCGCGCTTGCGGTGTCCGCTGCGCTCGGTGTCTTCGGGCTCGCGTCACGCCAGGCCGCGGTCGCCGCGACGGCAACGTCGACTTTCACGGTCCAGGCCACGGTCATCTCCAGCTGTACGATCGCGACGACGGGCATCAACTTCACGAACTACGACCCGGTCGTGGCCAACCACACGACGCCGCTCGACGCCAACGGCACGGTCACGGTCGCGTGCACGTCGGGCGCCGCCACGACGGTCGGCATGAACCAGGGGTCGAACCAGTCCGCGACCTCGACGGCGGCGGTCCCGTTGCGGCAGATGGCGAGCGGCTCGACCAATCGCGTGCGCTACGACCTGTACCAGGACTCGCTGCACACGGTGACCTGGGGCGACGTCGGCACGGCGGCGTCGATGACGTACAACTCGACGTCGATGACGGCGCAGACGTTCAACGTCTACGGTCGCATGGCGGCGGGCCAAGACGTCGCGACGGGCGCGTACACGGACACCGTGACCGCCACGATCCAGTTCTGATCGCACCGCCGGGGAGACAGGAACGCGTGAAGGCATGAGGACGCGGATCGCTCTCGTCTCGGCGGCGCTGGCCTGCGGGCTCGCGCGCGCCGGGACGGCGGAGGCGGCCGCGTTCAACGTGAAGCCCACGCAGATCTACCTGTCAGCCAAGGCGAAGAGCGGCATGCTGGGCATCCGCAACCAGAGCGCCGAGACGCTGCGCTTCCAGCTGTCGGTGTTCTCGTGGAACCAGACGGCCACGGGCGAGATGCAGCTCACGCCCACGCAGGACATCGTCTTCTTCCCGGCGCTGCTGTCGCTCGCGCCGGGCGAGGAGCGGAAGATCCGCGTGGGCACGACGGTGCCGGGCGGACCCAACGAGCGCAGCTACCGCATCTTCGTCGAGGAGCTCCCGCCAGCCGTGCGCGCCAAAGACGCGGCCGGTAAGACCGAGATCCGCGTGCTCACGCGCATGGGCGTGCCGATCTTCATCGCGCCCGCGGCGCCGCCGTCCGCGGCGGCCACGCCGGGCCAGATCGAGCCCAAGGCCCTGCGCGGGGACAAGGTGTCGTTCGAGGTCCGCAACACGAGCAGCGTGCACTTCCAGATCAAGCAGGCGCGCGTGCTGGGCCTCGGCGCTTCGAAGGAGAACCTCTTCGAGCGCGCCGTGCCGGGCTGGTACGTGCTCGCGGGTGGCTCGCGCGTGTTCGAGGTCGAGCCGCCCAAGGGCGTGTGCGCGAAGACCAAGACGCTCGCCTTCAAGGTCGAGACCGAGAAGACGACGCTCGCGACGGAGCTCGACACGCGCGGCGGGATCTGCGGACCCTGAGCCGAGCCCGCATGGGTCCGCGTCTCAGCGCTTCACCCATCGCCGCACGGCGGTGGATCGCGGTCGTGGGCTTCGTCGCGCTCGGCGTCGCCGTCGTCGCGCCGACGCCCGCGCGCGCGGACGAGCTGCAGCAGTTCCTCAAGAAGAAAAAGGGAAAGGGCAACGGGAAGACGAAGGCCAAAACCGCGACGCCCCCGGCTGACGCCGCGAGCGACGACGATCCGCCGACGCCGAAGCCCGCGGCGTCACCGAACCCGCCCGCGGGTCCCTCCGAACAGAGCGCGCCCGCACACGTCGCGGCGCCCGCGTCCGGCGCACCCAAGGTCCAGCGCGCGATCTTCGCGCTCACGGTCAACATGGTCGAAAAGGGAGAGAGCTTCGTCGTGCTGCGCGGCCACGACGTGCTCGTGCTCGCGAGCGACCTCGAGGGCGCGGGCATCCACGCCACCGGCGCGCGCGAGGCCATCGGCGGCAAGATCTACGTGTCGCTGCAGTCGCTCTCCACGGGCGGCGTCAGCTTCGACGTCGACGAGCGCGCGCTCACGCTGCGTCTGTCGGCGCCCACGGCCGACCTCGGGCGCACGATCATCGATCTGCGCCAGCAGCGCCCGCCCGACGTCATCTCGAACGACGAGGGCAGCGGCTTCCTCAACTACACCTTGCGCCTCCAGGACCTCCGCCACCCGAGCGCCTTCGGCGAGGCGGGCGCGACCTACAAGAACGCGCTCCTCTACAGCACGGTGAGCGTCAACTCCGACGGACGCGCCGTGCGCGGCCTCTCGAGCCTGAGCTATGCCGTGCCCGAGCACCTGCAGCGCTACGTGCTGGGCGACACGTTCGCGTCGTCGGGCCTGTTGGGCGGCAGCTTGTTCCTGGGCGGCGCGAGCCTCGTGCGCGACTTCAACCTCGATCCCTACTTCTTCCGCTATCCGTCGTCGGGCCTGTCGGGCGCCGTCGCGACGCCGTCGACGGTCGACGTCTATGTCAACGGCGCGCTCGTGCACCGCGAGGACATCGCGCCCGGCACGTTCGACATCAACAACCTGCCGCTGCCCGTGGGCGCGGGCAACACACGCATCGTCGTGCGCGACGCCTTCGGGCGCGAGCAGACCGTCGCGACGCCGTTCTACTTCTCGACCGGCATCCTCAAGCCCGGCGTCTCCGACTACGGCTTTTACGCCGGCTACCGTCGCAACAACCTCGCGACGGAGAGCTGGGACTATTCGCCGCCCGTGTTCCTCGCGCGCTATCGGCTGGGCCTCACGGACATCTTCACGCCGGGCGCGCGCATCGAAGGTAAGAACGGCACGCTGTCAGGCGGCCCGCAGGCGACTGTGCGCACGCCCATCGGCGACGTCGAGGGCGCGGCCGCGGGCAGCTACGACAAGGCGGCCGGTGGCGGCGGCGCGGGCTCGCTGTCGTACACGTACCTGCGCTCGACGCTGAGCGCGGGCGCGCTCGCGCAGGCGTTCTCGGATCACTACACGAACCTCGCGCTGCCCGTCGCCGTCGATCGCGCGCGCATCGCGGGCAACCTGTACGCGGGCACGTCGCTCGGGCCGCGGCTCAGCCTCACGTTGCGCGGCGGCGTCGCGCGCTACCGCGACGCGGGCAACTGGAACCAGGTCGGCCTGCTCAGCACGATCAAGGTGCACGACACGGCGAACATCTTCCTCACGGCGACGCGCACGGCGGCCGACAGCATGTCGAAGCCGCTCTACGAGCTGTACGCGACGCTCACCGTCGCGCTGCCCGATCGCGCGACCGCGTCGGCGTTCTATCAGCAGGAGGGCAGCCAGGGCTCGGGCGGCGTCGACGCGCAGCGCTCGATGGGCCTCGGCCCCGACTACGGCTATCACGTGCGCGCGTCGCTCGGCCCCACGAACGACTTCCTCGCCGACGGGCAGGCGCAGAGCGCCTACGGCCGCTACGAGGCGTCGGCCGAGCGCGCCGCGGGCCACAACACGACGTTGCTCACGGCGAGCGGCGCGCTCGTCACCGTGGGCGGCCACGTGTTCGCGACGCGGCCCGTGCAGCAGGGCTTCGGCCTCATCCAGGTGCCGGGCGTGGCCGGCGTGCGCGGCACGCTCAACAACCAGGAGATCGGCCGCACCGACGCGGACGGCAACCTTCTCGTGCCCGAGATGATCCCGTACTATGCGAACCGCGTGGGCATCGCGGACGAGGATCTGCCGATGGACTACAAGATAGAGGCGACCGAGCGACTGCTCGCGCCGCCGATGCAGGGCGGCGCCGTCGCGCGCTTCGACGTCGTGCGCCTCCGAACCATCACGGGCAACGTCATGATGAACGTCGGCGGCGTCGACGTCGTGCCGCGCTACGGCCAGATGCTCGTGCACGTCGGCCTCGACGAGCACGCGTCGCCCCTCGGCAAGCAGGGCGAGTTCTACTTCGAGAACCTGCCGGCCG
>DATAZS010000561.1:0-4086 GCA_036271915.1 Polyangia bacterium | reverse complement strand
AACCTGGACGAGCCGGTGACCGTCGAGCCGATGCGCACGTTCCCGCCGATCAAGGATCTGGTCACGGACGTCTCGTGGAACTTCAAGGTCAAGAAAGGCATCCAGCAGATGCGGCCGCGGAAGCCCGATGCGGCCGACGGTACGTGGCGGGTGGCGCAGCGCGACGTCGATCGCGTCCAGGACTTCCGGAAGTGCATCGAGTGCTTCCTGTGCCAGGACGTCTGCCACGTGTTGCGCGACCACCACAAGCACGACGAGTTCATCGGCCCGCGCTTCCTCACGTACGTCGCGGCGCTCGAGATGCACCCGCTCGACACTGAGGACCGCACCGAGGAGCTGAAGAAGGCCCACGGCGTGGGTTACTGCAACATCACGAAGTGCTGCACGAAGGTGTGCCCCGAGGGGATTCACATCACGGACAACGCGATCATCCCGCTCAAGGAGCGCGTCGTCGACCGCTACTACGATCCGGTCAAGCGCCTGCTGCGCATGATCACCAAATAGTCCACGAAGTAGCGCCTATATCCCGATCTCGAACATCAGCTTCAGCGCGGCGAGGACGTCCGAGCCTTGCGATGGCGCGTTCGGCACGTCGTTGTCGAATTTGTACGTCTCGCCGTCGACGCTGAACCCCATCCACAGCACCGGGTTCAGGCGTCCTTCGACACCGGCGCCGAGACGCGCGACGCCGCCCGTCCGATCGGCTCGCATGAGCGACCCCGTCAGCGCGCCGTTCTGCTCGTGGATCGCGCCCGCGCCGCCGCGGAGCACGAGCCGAAACTCGGGCGTGCCGAAGCCGCCGCGCAGGCCGAGGACCGCGCGCGACACGGCCTGGTCGTCGCCGAAGCCCATGTAGTCCAGGTAGCCATCGAAAATGAGGACGCGGCCACCGAGCTCGAAGCCGAGGCCCGGATCGCCTTGCCCAGTGCTCTCGATCCCGCCTTCACCGCTCGCGTAGACGGCGGCGATTTTCGCATCGGCGCGCGACGCGCAGAGCCCAATCGTGGCGGCGGCCACGACACCTAGAAGTAACTTTTTCATGATGGCCTCCTGCCGGGCCTACACAGCAAGGCGCGGACCATCCAGACCCCCGACTTGTCGCGGACGCATGACGCGGAGCCCGGCGTGCGGCGTGACCGGGGCGTGACCGGGGGAAGGAGCGGTAACGGGAGCTGGACCGATCACTCGATTTCGGCGCGATTTGGGCGCTGCGCCGCGCCCCAAAATTCGATGTCTCTCGGGTCTTGACGCCGCCGAGACGGCACGGCATACATGCGTTCCGCAATCGCCGGTGTAGCTCAGTGGTAGAGCAACGGTTTCGTAAACCGTAGGTCCTCAGTTCAATCCTGAGCACCGGCTCAGAAGTTTCGAAAGGGTCGACCCGCCTCGTCTTTCAATGGCGAGCGCGCCGTGCGACCTTGCTGCGCGCGATGACCCATCAGCTCGCACTGGCGTCGCTGCTCGCGCTCGGCTGCCGCATCCCACAGGGCGTCGACACCAAGCCGGGGTTGGCTCCGCGCTGCGGCGCTGACAGCGTCTGCGTCGAGGTGATTCACTTCACGACGTTCGAAACCGCCGTCGGCATGTGGATCGACGCTCCACGAATAGGTGCGATCCCCCTTTTCCCAGATAGTGGTCTCTCGCTTGGGGACCGCGAGACTGCGCAGCCTTCGTGCAGTCGTACCTCGCGACGGGAACGCCCGTCGTTCCCTAAGCGGGCGCCGTCACTAGGCCGATGATGCGGCCGGCTTTGTAGATCAGCTTGACGACCTTGCGGCCCTCGAGGTGCTTCGTGACGTTGGGCAGCGCGAGCGCGGCGGCGCGCGCGGCGTCCTCGCTCGCGTCGCGCGGCAGCTCGACGGTGCCGCGCACCTTGCCGTCGACCTGGACGGCCACGGTCGCCGTGGCGTCGACGGTGAGCGCCTCGTCCCACGTCGGCCACGCCGCCTGGAGCACGAAGCCCTTTTCGCCCAGGCGCTCCCACGCCTCGTCGGCGAGGTGCGGCGCGTATGGGCCGACCAGCTTGATGAACGTGAGCACGTCCTCGCGCGTCGCCGTCGAGACGCCGCCCTCCATGAGCACGTTCACATACTCCATCATGGCGGCTACGCCCGTGTTGAACTGCATGCGCTCGAGATCGACGCTCACGCGCTTGATCGTCTTGTGGCGCAGCACCTTGTGCGGGTCATCCGTAGGCGCTTTTGAAGCGTCGAACTCCTCGCACAGACGCCACACGCGCTTGACGAAGCGCTCGAGCCCCGCGATGGCGCGCGGGTCCCACGGCTTCGGCAGCTCGAACTCGCCCATGAACATCTCGTACAGGCGCAGCACGTCGGCGCCGTAGTCGCGGATGACGTCCTCGGGGTTGACGCCGTTCAGTTTCGACTTCGCCATCTTCTCGACGGTGACCTTCAAGGCCTCGCCCGTCGCGCGCAGCTTCGCGCCGCCGTCGGGCTGCGGGTCGACGTCGCCGGGCTCGTGGTAGCGGCCCATGGCGTCCTGGTACGAGTGCGCGAGCACCGTGCCCTGGTGGCGCAGCTTCTTGAACGGCTCCTTCGACTCGACGAGCGCCATGTCGTACAGCACCTTGTGCCAGAAGCGCGCGTACAGCAGGTGCAGCACGGCGTGCTCGCCGCCGCCGACGTACAGATCGACGGGCAGCCACTTGGCGGCGGCGACCGGATCGAACGCCTGCGCGGCGTTGTGCGGATCGAGGTAGCGCAGGTAGTACCAGCACGAGCCCGCCCACTGCGGCATCGTGTTGGTCTCGCGCTTCGCGGGGATGCCGCACAGCGGGCAGGGGACGTTTACCCACGAATCGATGGCGGCGAGCGGTGACTCGCCCGTGCCCGTCGGCACGTAGCGCTCGACGTCGGGCAGGCGCACGGGCAGCTCGTCCTCGGGCACGGGGACGACGCCGTCCTTCGGGCAGTGGATGAGCGGGATCGGCTCGCCCCAGTAGCGCTGGCGCGAGAACACCCAGTCGCGCAGGCGGTAGCTCACGGTCGGCTTGCCGAGCGCGCGCGACACGAGGTCATGAATGACGGCGTTCTTCGCCTCGGCCGTCGTCTTGCCGTCGAGCGGTCCCGAGTTGATGGCGATACCAGCGTCGGAGAAGCACTCGCCCGGCTCGAGCGCGCTCCCGTCCGTGGGCCGCACGACCTGGACGATGGGCAGGCCGAACTTCGTCGCGAACGCGAAGTCGCGCTCGTCGTGCGCGGGCACGGCCATGATGGCGCCCGTGCCGTAGCTCGCGAGCACGTAGTCGGCGATCCAGATCGGGATCCGCTTGCCGTTCACGGGGTTGGTCGCGAACGCCCCCGTGAACACGCCCGACTTCTCTTTCCCGAGATCCGTGCGCTCGAGATCGCTCTTGTGGCGCGCCTGGGCCTGATACGTCGCGACGGCGTCACGCTGCGCGGGCGTCGTGAGCTCGTCCACGAGCGCGTGCTCGGGCGACAGCACCATGTACGTCGCGCCGTGCAGCGTATCGGGCCGCGTCGTGAACACGCGCAGCTCGCGCCCCGCGACGGGCGACGCCGTGTGGAACACGACCTCGGCACCCTCGCTGCGGCCGATCCAGTTGCGCTGCATGGCGAGCGTCGACTCGGGCCAGTCGATCTCGCCCAGATCCTCGAGCAGCCGATCGGCGTAGCGCGTGATGCGCAGCAGCCACTGGCGCATGTCCTTGCGCTCGACGAGCGACCCGCAGCGCTCGCACCGCCCCTGGCTGACCTCTTCGTTCGCGAGGCCCGTCTTGTCGACGGGACACCAGTTGATCGCGATCACACCTTCGTAAGCGAGGTCGCGCTCGAACAGCTTGAGGAAGATCCACTGCGTCCACTTCACGTACCCGGGATCGGTCGTGTTGATCTCGCGCTCCCAGTCGTACGCGAACCCGACGGCGTCGATCTGGCGGCGGAAGTTCGCGATCGCTTGCTCGGTCGTGACGCGCGGGTGCACGCCGTGCTTGATGGCGTAGTTCTCGGCCGGCAACCCGAAGGCGTCCCAGCCCATGGGGTGCAGCACGTTCCATCCCTGCATCCGCTTCCACCGCGTCAGGATGTCGGTGGCGGTGTAGCCCTC
>DATAZS010000560.1:0-14860 GCA_036271915.1 Polyangia bacterium | reverse complement strand
GGCGAATGGGCTCGATGAAGCTGCTCATCATGCCGCCCAGGAACCCCGAGATCATGCTCATGGGGTTCGTCGAGTCCTTGGCCTTGTCCTGCGCGTCGTCCTTCTGCTTCTGCGCGGCGTCGGCGGGCAATTCGACGCGCTCGATGATCGAGTCCCAACGCATGTCGGGGTAGCCCTGATCCTTGAAGTTGCCCTGCGCCGTCTCGTCGCTGTTCGAGAAGCCGACCTCGAGCACCTGATCCTCGAGGTCGACCATCTTGCCGCGCGCGAAGAACGTCGCGGCCGTCGTGAGCTTCGCGTGGTGCGTCGCGCGGATGTTGTTCGTGACGATGCTCAACAACGTCACGAGCGTGATCGACAAGATCGCGACGGCGATCATGACCTCGAGGAGCGTGAAGCCCGCGCGCGCGCGCCGCCCCGTCATGGCGTGACCTGGTTCCCTTCGTCGTCGCTCGCGGGCCCGACGGGCGGCTTGACCTCTTGGTTGTAGACGTGCACGCGCCCCGTGATGGGGTGCGCGACGAGCGAGAAGACCGTGTCGCCCGCGGCGTTGGACAGCGACACGATCGCGGGCTCGGTCTGGCCGAGCGGGAAGAAGTAGACGTACGCGCGCCCGCTCGTGACGGCGTCGGTCACGCGCGGCGTGTAGACGCTGCGGATGACGATGCCCTTCTTGAGCTTGACGGGCTTGAGCGCGAGATCCTTGAACGCTGCGAAGCGCGCGTGCTTGGGGTGGAACTCGCCGACGTCGAGCTTGTTCGGGTCGTAGCTCGAATCCGTGGGCAACGTCGACGTCGACAGCGAGGACGACGCCGCCGCCGCGGCCTTCTCCTCCGCCTGGCGCCGCTCGTCGTCCTCTTGCATCTCGGCCGCCTCGCGCTTGCGGGTCGCGTCGATCGTCTCGACCTCGCGCGGGGCGTAGAACTTGTCGTCGGAGACCTCGGCCCAGTAGCGGCCCGCGTCGATGTCGAGCACGAGGCGATGGGTCTTGCCGGTCGTCGACGCGCGATCGAAGAGGAAGCGCATGGCGCCCGCGAGGTTCGTGGCCGACGCGCGCAGATCGCTGCGCGCGAGCGAGCGGAGCCCGCTCACGCCGAGGCTCATGATGAGCCCCACGATCGCGACGACGATGATGAGCTCGATGAGCGTGAAGCCGGAGGCGTCGTCTACACGGGGACCCTGAGAGGGTCCCCGGGCCCCCCGGCGCTCGCTGCGCGTGGCGAAGCCACGCTGCGCTCGAGGAAACCGCGTGCTCCCCCCGCGCTCGCTTCGCGTGGCGGAGCCACGCTGCGCTCGGGGGAACATGATGACGGACGGGCTCATCGAAGGAGGGGGCTAGAGCTCCCAGGACTTGATGTCGTCGGCGGTGCCCTCTTGCTTGTCGGGACCCGGGGAAACGACGTCGGCGCCGTCGGTCTCGTTCGTGCCCGGGCAGCGCAGGATGAGGTTCGAGCCCCACGGATCCTTGGCGTTGCCCTTGTCGAGGAACTTGCCCGTGACGAGCTCGTCGATGCCGTGCGGGCACGACGGCGTCTCGATCATGTACTGCGTGACGGCGTCGCGGGCCGCCTTGACGCGCAGCTTGCCCGCCGAGATCTTCGCCTTCTGGAACTGCTTGAACACGGCGACGCCGACGCCGCCCGCCATCATCGCGATGATCGCGAGCACGATCATGATCTCAAGGAGCGTAAAACCACCTTGGTGACGGCGCGCGCGGCGCAGCGCATTTGTTTTGAGCTCGGTTTCGTTGAACGTCATGGGTCTCTCCTCACTGCGTGAAGTTCTGCATGTCCATGATGGGTTGAAGGATCGAAAGCACGATGAAGCCGACCGCCATGGCCATGATGACGATGAGCAGCGGCGACAGGACGGTCGTGAGGCGCGAGACCTTGGCGTCGACGTCCCGCTCGTAGGCGATGGCGACGTTTTCGAGCATCGTCTCGAGCTGCCCCGAGCGCTCGCCGACGGCCACCATGTGCACCATCATCGACGGGAACTGGCCCGAGCGACGCAGCGGCGCCGCGATCGACTCGCCCTCGCGGATGGCGTCGCGCGCCTCGTCGACGACCTTCTCGAGCACGACGTTGTTCAAGACCTTCTTGACGATCTCGAGCGCCGTCAGCACGGGCACGCCCGCGGCGAGCATCGTCGACAGCGTGCGGGCGAACCGCGCGACGCCGACGTACCGCACGAGCGGCCCCAGCAGCCACACGCGCAGCTTGAGCCGGTCGACCGTCGCACGTCCCTTGGGACGTCCCGCCCAGGTCCGGAATCCCCAGTAACCGAGGCCGCCCACGAGCAGCAACGCCCACCAGTAGCTCGCGACCGTGTCCGAGACGAAAATCAGCAGGTTCGTGTTCCAGGGCAGGCTCTTGCCGACGTCCTCGAAGATCGACGTGATCTTGGGGACGACGACGACGAGCAGCAGGCCCATGATCCCCGAGCCGAGCACCATCATGATGATCGGATACGTCATGGCGCTCGACACCTTCGAGCGCAGCGCGTACTGCGCGTCGAGGAAGTCGGCGAGGCGCGCGAGGACGGCGTCGAGGTTGCCGGCCGCCTCGCCCGAGCGGACCATGTTCGTGTAGAGCTCAGGGAAGATCTTCGGGTGCTTCGCGAGCGTCTCGGCGAGCGAGCCGCCCTCGTTCACCTTCTGACGCACGCCCGTGAGGATGACCTCGAAGCGCTTGTTCTCCGATTGCTCCGACAGCGCGCTCAGCGCCTCGGCGAGCGGGATGCCGGCGCGCAGCAGCGTCGCGAGCTGCCGCGTGAACACGGCCACCTCTTGCGGCTGCACGCGCTGGACGAGGCCGCCGAGGTCGATGTCGCGCTTGAAGAACGGCACGGCCGCGCCGCCCGCCTGCGCGACGCCCTTGCCCGCGCTCGCCTTGGCGCCGCCCGCGAGCATCTCGCGGTGCTCGGTCACGAAGATGCCGTCGCGCCGCAGGACGAGGCGCAGGCCCTTCGCGCTGTCGGCGTCGCGCGTGCCGCCCACGGCCTTGCCCGCCGCCGACAGCCCCTTCCACGTGAAGACCGGCATCGCTAGCCCCTCACTCCGCGTCCTGCGTCGTGATCATGAGGACCTCAGCCGTCGTCGTCATGCCCGCGAGCACCTTCTGCGCGCCGTCCTCGCGCAGCGTGCGCATGCCGACGCTCATGGCGTGGTTCTTCACTGTCTGCGCGTCGGAGTTCTTGATCGTGAGCTGGCGGATCTTCTCGTCGATGATGAGCAGCTCGTAGATCGCCGTGCGGCCCTTGTAGCCCGCGCCGAGGCACACCTGACAGCCGCCCTCCTTCGCGCGATAGAGCATGCCTTCCGGCGGCACGTCCTCGACGCCCTTGAACTTCACGCGACGGGCCTTGCCGCTCGCGAACGCCGCGGGATCGATGTTGATGCTCAGCAGATCCTCGTCCGTGGGCGTGTACAGCTCGCGGCAGTGCTTGCAGAGCCGCCGCACGAGTCGCTGCGCGAGCAGCGCCATGAGCGACGACGCCACGAGGAACGGCTGCACGCCGAGATCGACGAGCCGCGTGATGGCGCCCGCGGCGTCGTTCGTGTGGATCGTCGACAGCACGAGGTGGCCCGTGAGCGACGCCTGGATCGCGATCTCGGAGGTCTCGCGATCGCGGATCTCGCCGACCATGATGACGTCGGGATCGTGGCGCAAGAACGAGCGCAGGCCCGACGCGAAGGTCAGCTCGATCTTCGTGTTGACGGCCGTCTGCGAGATCCCGTCGAGCTGGTACTCGACGGGATCCTCGATCGTGAGGATGTTGAGATCGGGCGCGTTGATCTTCGCGAGGCAGGCGTACAGCGTCGTCGTCTTGCCCGAGCCCGTGGGCCCCGTCACGAGCAAGATGCCGTGCGGGCGCCGGATGAGATCGTCCATCTGGCGCAGGTGATCGTCGCCGAAGCCGATGTCGGCCAGGTCGTGCAGCACGGACTCGCGATCGAGCAGACGGATCGTGATGCGCTCGCCCGCCTTGACGGTCGGGACCGTCGCGACGCGCATGTCGATGTCCTTGCCCGCGATCTTGCGGCGGATGCGGCCGTCCTGCGGCAGGCGCTTCTCGGCGATGTTGAGGCCCGCCATGATCTTCACGCGCGAGATGATCGAGGGCATGAACTGCCGCGCGGCCCGCCGCGACTCGTAGAGCTCGCCGTCGATGCGGTAGCGGACCATGACCTCCTTCTCGCCGGGCTCGATGTGAATGTCGCTCGCGCGCTCCTTGACGGCGTTGAACAGCAGCGAGTTCACCCAGCGGATGATGGGCGCCTCGTCCGTGATCTCGAGGATGTCGACGAGCTCCTCGCTCGAGCCCTCGTCCTCGTCGCCCTCACCGTCGCCCTTTTGGCCGAGGTCGCCGCCCTTGTCCTGCGTGCGACCGTAGGCGTCGTTGATGAGCTCGAGGATCTTCTGCGACGACAGCAGCACGGGCCGCACCTCGGCCCCGAGCTGACCGCGCAGATCGTCGAGCGCGCCCACGTCGAGCGGATCGGCCGTCGCGACGATGACGGCGTCGTCCTCGCGACGCACGACGAGGACGCGGTGCTGCTTCGCGAACCCAATCGGGATGCCGGACGCGAGCTCGACGTCGACGTCGGCCGCCTTTAGATCGGTGAGGACGGGCAGATCGAGCTGCCGCCCCAGCGCGGCGAGCACCTCGTCCTCAGTGACGGCGCGCATCTTGACGAGCACCTCGCCAATGCGCCCGCCCTCCTTGGCTTGCGTCGCGAGCGCCTGCTCGATGAGCGCGAGCGTGAGCGGCGGGGCGGCCTCGCCCGCGGGCGCGCGCGCGGCTCCGCCCGCGGCCGCCCGCTTGGCATCCAGCAACAGCTCACCGAGACGTCGCGTCGCCACGATGCTCCTACTGCACCACGGCGGGCGGCGGTGGCGACGCCGGCGTCCCTGGCGCGTCCGGCGGCGTCGGGCCCGCGGGTGGTGCCGCGCTCGACGGCGGCGCGGCGCCCGGCTTCGGCATGGGGCGCGGCTCGAGCGGGCCCGACTCGTCGGTGGCCTGCTGGATGCGCAGCTGGTCGATCTCGTCCTCCTCGAGCTGGATCTCCTTCGCGGCGCGGTTGATCTCCTCGAGCATGCCGCGCTTCCGGCGGTAGTCCTCGACGCCCTCGAGGTTGTGGCGATCCTCGCCGCCGAACCGCTCGACGAACTCGCGCCGCTCCTTGATCTTCTTCTCGAGCACGCGGCGCAGATCGGACTGGTCGTTCACGACGTAGGGCGTGAGCGCGATGATGAGGTTCGTCTTCACGACGTGCTTCGTCGTGTTGCGGAAGAAGAACCCGAGCACGGGGATGTCACCCAGGATCGGAATCTTCGTCACGCTGTTGATGACCTTGTCGGACATGAGCCCGCCGATGAGGATCGTCTGCTCGTCCTTCGCGACGACGATCGTCTTCGCCGAGCGCTCCGACGTCGACGGGCCGAGGTTGCTCGCGCCCGGCGCGACCTCGGAGATCTTCTCGTCGACCTCGAGGCGGATGAGATCGTGCTCGTTGACGTGCGGCGTGAGCTTCATCTCGAGCGCGACCTTCTCGCGCTGCACCTGCGGGAACAGTTGCCCGATGCCGCCGAGGGCGCCGAGGCCGGCAGCGGCGCCTGCGGCGCCACCGCCGAGGCCGAGCGTGCTCACGGGGAACGGGATGCGTTGACCGACCGAGATCTCGCCCTCCTCGTTGTTCATGATGAGCAGGTGCGGGTTCGACAGCACGTCGACGTCGCTGTTCGTCTGCAGCGCCTTGATGAGCACGCCGAACGACGGGATGTCGACCGTCGTCGTCGACGACGTGCCGAGGCTCTGCGCCTCGGCCGCCGGGATCACGGGACCGAGCACGCCCGCGAGCATCGTCTCGCCGAGCGAGCTCGCGGGGAACAGCGTCGCCGACGGGTTGAGACCGCCCACGATGAGGCTCGGGCTGTCGCTGCCGAACAGGGCCTTCGGTGCGGCCGCGTGCCACGAGGCGCCGAGATCGCGCTCCTTGTCGATCGTGACCTCGAGGATCATCGCCTCGACGAAGACCTGCTTGCGCGGCGAATCGAGCCGCTCGATGACGCGCCGGAGCGACTGGTAGTCCTTGAGCGACGACACGACGATCAGCGAGTTCGTGGGCCTGTCGAAGTTGATGCGCACCTCGCCCTCGAAGAGCAGGTTCTCCTTCCCGACCTGCCCCGTCGGCGTCGGCGTCGGCGTCGGCGTCGGCGTCGCCCCGCCGCGCGTCGTGCGCGAGCGGCCGCCCGTCGCGCCCGTGACGGCGACGCCCGTGATCGCGCCCAGCGTCGCCGCGAGCTCGTCGCAGTTCGCGTTCTCGCAGTAGTAGACGTGGATGCGCCCGTCGCCGCCCTCGATCGGCACGTCGAGCTTCTTGACGAGCATGAGCACGCGCGCGTACGCGCGATCGGTCGCGATGACAATCAGCTGGTTCGACCGCTCGTCGGGGATGATCTTCGACACCATGAGCTCGGTGCTGAGATCGCCGGCCTTCCCCGGCTTGGCCCCGGGCGCGGGCGCGGGCGCGGGCGCGCCGCCGCGCTTGCCGCCGAGCGACTGCACCTGGAAGATGTCGGCCAACTTCTGCGCCATGTCGGTCGCCGCCGTGTTGTGCACGGTGACGACCCACACCTTCTCGCCCGAGCCACCCGGCTGATCGATCTCCTTGAGGATGTGCAGCATGCGCTCGACGTTCGAGCCACGGTCGGTGATGATGAGCGCGCTCTGCGCGGGGTACGGGATGATGTCGCCCTGCTCGCCCTTGACGCGCGAGAGGATCGTCGACAGCTCGTTGACGTCGCCGTTGTCGACGTGCACGAGCCGCGTGATGTATCCCTCGCCCGACGGGTTCTCGTCGTCGACGCCGTAGACGGGGATCGACGTCGACTTCGCGCGCAGCGTCTCGATGATGCGCAGGAACTTCCCGTCCGGCTCGACGGTGAGGCCCACGGAGTCGAGCGCCGCCAAGAACAGCCGGTACGCCTCCTCGGGCGTGATGAGCTGCGGCGCGATGATCGTGACCTTCTTCGAGTTCGCGGGGATCGTGCCGGGCAGCAGGAACTGCTTGCACGTGATCGACGAGATCCACGCCAGCAGATCACCGAGCTCGGTGTCGGGCTTCATGTTGAGCTTCACGACGCGCTTGCCGGCCGGGAACTTCTTGCAGGTGTTGAACTCCTTGTCGCCGGCCTCGGCCGTCCCCGTCGTCACGGGCGTCGTCGCCGTCGGGGCCCCCGCGGCGGGCGCGGGCGTCGGCTCGGGCAGGCGGCGCATGAGCCTCGAGCGCATCGGCGGCAGGTTCGGCGGCGTGCCGACGCGTGTCGTCCTGCCGTCGGCGCCTTCGACGACGGCGGCGCGGCCAGCACCCGACGCGATCACGAGCAGCGCGAGCGCGATCGAAAACGAAAGAAGCCGCGGCGAAGGACTGCGAACGCCGCGGGGTGCCAACAGATGTCTTGTCATCGGACTGGTCATCGGATGTTGTAGTCCTTCGTGATTTTCTGACCGTTGCGTTCGAGGCCCACCGACAGGTGGCTGGCCGTTTTGAGCTTGGTGTACACCTCGAGCGCCTTGTCGGGGCTCGTCATCTCGAGGCCGTTGATCGCGGAGATCACGTCGCCGTTCTGCAGGCCGATCTTCGCGAACGGACCGTCGGGCCGCACGCTGAAGAGGCGGAAGCCCGCGGCGCGGCCGTCCTTGATCTCGGGCACGATGCGCGCAGCGCGCGACAGCGCGCTCATGTTGCCGAGCAGCGAATCGACGGTCCCGCGCTGGACCTCGTAGCTGTTCTCGCCCGTCTTCTTGATGCCACGCTCGAGCTCGGCCGCGAGCGGGTCCGACGACGCGACGACGACGGGCGCCGCGACGGGCGCCGCCGCGGGCGTCGTGTCGAAGAGCTCCATGTATTCCTTGCGCCCGCTGACGTCGAGGTCGACGCGCGTCGCCGAGATGTCCGTGATGAGCGCGTCGCGAATCTTGTCGTTGATGGCGTAGGGCCCCGCCGTCTTCGCCTCGTTGTCGCGGATGATCGCCATCGACCAGCGCGGATCCGCGGGCGCGGGCGCGAACATGATCGCGAGCAGCTTGAGCGGCAGCGACGTCTTCTGCGGCGCCGCAGGCGGCGGCGGACCGCTGTCGGCCGCGGTCGGCGGCGGCGGCAGGATGGGCGGGCAGGTCGAGCAGAAGACGTTGCGCTTGAGGATCTCCTCGAAGTCCTTCGTGTACACCGTCTGCTGCGACACCGACGCGACGACGCGCGGCGCCGGCTTGGGCGGCGGCGCCAGGCTCGCGAGGTTGCTCTCGATGGCCGTCGCCGAAGCGCGCGCGCAGAACACGGCGCAGATGGCGATGACGACGAGGTCAATCACCCACAGGTACTTGCGCAGCAGCGTCTCCATGGAATCCCGCGGGTTCCAAAAGCAACGCCGAGGCCAGCGGCCGTCGGTGACAACCCTAGTTATTACAGTGGGTTGACTCTACGTTCCCGTACCGGTTGGCTGCCAATTTGGCAAGCCCGAGGCCACCCGTGCGCCTCCGCGCGATTCGCCCTCGGGCTCGTCGTCAGACTCTTCGGAGTCTTCGGCCGCCGTCACGGCGCCGCCGCGCTCGTCGGTGCGTTCCTCCTCGAGGCGCCGGTAGATCGTGCGCGTCGCGATCCCGAGCAGCTGCGCGCACACGCGCTTGTCGCCGCCCACGTGGGCGAGCGTCGCGTGGATGACCCGCCGCTCGATCTCCTCGAGCGGCGTCCCCACGGCGAAGGTCAACGAGTGCCCGTCGGACAGCGAGCCCGCGCCCGTGCGCACGTCGGGCGGCAAATCGTCGATCTCGATCGACGTGCCCCGGCACAGCACGACGGCCCGCTCGACGGTGTTCTCGAGCTCGCGCACGTTGCCCGGCCACTCGTAGCGCGCCAGCAGATCGAGCGCCGCGCGCGAAAAACCGCTGAGGTGGCGCGCGTTCTTCGCGGCATAGAGCTGCAGGAAGTGCTCGGCGAGCAGCGGCACGTCCTCGCGCCGGTCGCGCAGCGGCGGGATCGGCACGGCGATGACGTTGAGGCGGTAGTACAGATCCTCGCGGAAGCGGCCCTCGCGCACGGCGGCGCGCAGGTCCTGATTGGTCGCGGCCACGAGGCGCAGATCGACCTTCGTCGTTCGTCCGCCGAGGCGCTCGACCTCACCTTCCTGCAACACGCGCAGGAGCTTCACCTGGACGTGCGTGGGAATTTCGCCGATTTCGTCGAGAAAAAGCGTGCCGCCCGCCGCCTGGAGGAAGCGGCCGTCGTGGCGCTGGACGGCGCCCGTGAACGCGCCCTTCTCGTAACCGAAGAGCTCGGCCTCGAGGATGCTCTCGGGCAGCGCCGCGCAGTTCACGGGAACGAACGGCGCCGACGCGCGCGGCGACGCGTCGTGAATCGCGCGCGCGAGCAGCTCTTTTCCCGTGCCCGACTCGCCGAGCAACAACACCGTCGCCTGCGACGGCGCCGCCTGCATGACGATGTCCATCGTGCGCCGCCAGGGCAGCGACTGACCGATGAGCGTGCGGCGCTTCTCGGCGGCGAGCTGCGCGCGCAGCGTGCGGTTCTCCTGTACGAGCGACCGCTTCTCGAGCGCCTTGCCGACGACGCGCAGCAGGTGCGCGCGCTTGATGGGCTTCGTCACGAAGTCGTACGCGCCCTGCTTCATGGCCTCGACGGCGTTCTCGACGGTGCCATACGCCGTCATGAGCACGGTCTCGGTCTCGGGCGAGACGCTGCGGCTCGCCTTGAGCAGATCGATGCCCGACATGCCCGGCATCATGAGGTCGGTGATGAGCACCGACACGGGCTCGCGGCGGATGAGATCGAGCGCCTCGCCGCCCGAGCCCGCCGTGAGGACCCGCAGCGACTCGCGCTCGAGGATCTTCTGAAGGGAATCGACGATGCCCGGCTCGTCGTCGACGACGAGGACGGTCGATCGCTCGGTCCCGGACGGGGGTGCCGACTCGCCACGCATCAGCTCCATGCCCTTCCGTGCTTCAATCGAAGTGCCAACTCTTGCAATTTCGCACAACCAGCTGAAATCACTGGATCGGAGTTTATGCCGATTTGGCCAGACGTGCCACTTTGTCAGTGAGTGGGAGACGCCCCGGAGGGTCGTGCCACTTTGTCAGGCCGCTTTGGGCGACTCAGGCCGACGGTCAAGACGTCTTCGCGGGCGCGGGCGCGACGTCGAGGATGCGCCGGATCGTCCGCAGGAGTCCGTCGGGATCGTAAGGCTTGCGGAGGAACTCGACGTCCGTGTCACGGCTCAGCTCGGCGAGGCTCTCGCCCGCGGCATACCCGCTCGCGAGGAGGATCGGCAAACCGGGACGAAGCGCGCGCAAGCGCTCGACGACCTCGCGGCACGGCATGCCCGGCATGACGACGTCGAGCAGCACGAGGTCGAACTCTCGTTCGCGCGCGAGCTCGCACGCGGCGGCGCCGCTCGCGACGGCGACGACGTCGTAGCTGCCACGGCGAAGGATGCGCACGGCGATGTCGCGCACGGCGGCGTCGTCCTCGGCGACGAGGACGCGCTCGTTCTCGCGCGCGTGCGGCACGCGCGCGACGAGCTTCATGCCGACCTGGCTCGCGAGCCGCTCCGTCGCCGAGAGGTAGACCTTGAACGTCGTACCGACGCCGGGCTCGCTGTAGCACTGCAAGATGCCGCCGTGCTGGCGCACGATGCCGTACGAGACGGCGAGGCCGAGGCCCGTACCCACCTGCGGCGCCTTCGTCGTGAAGAACGGCTCGAAGATGCGCTCGACGATCTCGCGCGACATGCCGACGCCCGTGTCCGTGAGCGTGATGAGGACGTAGCGCCCGCGCTTCGCCCACGGGTGCGTCTGCGCGAACGCGCCGTTGATGACGACCTGCTCGGTCTCGATCGTGATGCGGCCGCCGTCGGGCATGGCGTCGCGCGCGTTGATGCACAGGTTCATGAACACCTGGTCCAGCTGCGACTGATCGGCCTCGACGAGCGGCAGCTCGGCGCCCGCGATGAAGTCGATCTCGATCGTTTCGGGCAGCAGGCGGCGCACGAGCGCGAGCAGCGCCGTGAGCGCGTTGTTCATCTCGGTGGGCTCGAGCCGCAGGTCCTGGTCGCGGCTCATGGCGAGCAGCTGGCGCGTCAGCTGGCGCGCGCGCTCGCCCGCGGCGATGACGGCGCCGAGATCGTCGCGCGCCGACGCGTCGGTCGCCGTGTCGAGCACGAGGTTCGCGCCCGAGAGGATCACGGTGAGCAGGTTGTTGAAGTCGTGCGCGATGCCGCCCGCGAGCATCCCGAGGCTCTCGAGCTTCTGCACCTGCGCGAGGCGCCGCTCCATGTCCTGGCGGACTTTGTCGGCCGCGAGGCGCGCCTCGATGAAGCGGATGCGGCCCGCGGCGACCGAGATGTGGCTCGCCATGCCCACGAGGTAGTCGAGCTGCTCGGGCGTCGGCACGCGGCAGCCCTCGTCGCCGAAGGTGCCGAGGCCGAAGACGCCGAGCGGCTTGTCGAGCAGCCGCAGCGGGATCTTGATGAGCGTGCGGTTCTGCAGCTTCTCGACGATCTGCTTGTTCGTGCGCGGATCCGTGCGCGCGTCCTCGATGACGATCGGCATGTCGCTGCTGACGACTTCCTCGAGGAACCGATCGCCCGTGACCGTGAGGACGGGCGCGACCTCCCATATCTGCGCCTGGTTGACGCCCGAGACCTCGATGAGGCGCAGCTCGTGCGGGTTCTCCTCGTCGGCGACCATGAACCAGACGTGCGCGTAGCCCGCGGCGACGCGCGCCTCTTCGCGCGCGACCTCGAGCAGGTCGCCGAACGTCACGGCCGGCAGCAGCTTGCGCGCGAACGCGAGCAACCGCGTTGAGGAGACCTCCGCCAAAACGGCGTCAGTTTATGACAGATCGCGCGTCGCGGGAACGGCGCGTTCGGCGGGGCCACCGACGGGCAGCGTGACCCGGAAGGTCGTGCCCTCGCCGAGGCGGCTCTGCACCTGGATGCGGCCGCCGTGGCGCTCGACGATCCCGTGAACGATGGAAAGGCCGAGGCCCGAGCCTTCACCCACGTCCTTCGTCGTGAAGAACGGATCGAAGATGCGGGGCACGACGTCGGGCGGGATGCCGGGACCGTCGTCGGCGATCGCGACCTCGACCATGCCGCCCGAGCGCGCGGCCGAGATGTGGATCGTGCCGCCGCGCGCGCGCTCGCCGATGGCCTGCGCGGCGTTCGTGATGAGGTTCATGAACACCTGATCGACCTGCCCCGCGAACCCCGTGAGCCGGATCGCCGGATCGATCTGCTTCTCGACGCGGATGTTTTTGAGGCGGTGGCGCAGCAGATCGAGCGTGTCGTCGATGCTGCGCGCGAGCGCGACCTCGCGCGGCTTCTCCTCGTCGCCGCGCGAGTAGTTGTGCAGCGCCTGCACGATGGCCTTGCTGCGCGCGGCGCCGCGCTGCACGACGCTCAACATCTCCTGCGCGTCCTTCGACGCCGAGGCGACGGCCGCCGCGTCCTTCGCGCCCGCCATCTCGCGCAGCGCCTCCTCGAGCGGCCCCAGCGTGTTGATGACGGCGTTCACGGGGTTGTTGATCTCGTGCGCGATGCCGGCGACGAGGCGCCCCATCGAGGCGAGCTTCTCGGTGCGGATGAGGTCGTCCTGCGCGCGGCGCAGCTTCTCGAGCGCGTCGTGCAGCTCCTTGTTGCGCTGCTCGAGGACCTCGGTGCGGCGGCGCACCTCGCGCTCGAGATCGATGTTGAGCGACTCGGTCGAGCGCAGCTTGTCGCGCAGCGCCCGCCGCATCTCCTCGAACGCGAACGTGAGGCGGCCGATCTCGTCGGCCTCGCCCGACGGCGGCACAGGCCGCGCGAGCTCGCCGCGCGCCATCTCGTCGCTGCGCTCTTCGAGGGCGCGGATGGGGTTCACCATGTCGCGCACGATGAGCAGCACGAGGCCGAGCGCGAGGCAGAGCGCGAGCGCGACCGAGCCGATCATGACGCCGAGCGCGTGCGACGGCGACAGCACGAACAACATGACGAGCCCCGAGGCGAACACCGTGACGCTGCTGAAAAAGACGACGAGCTTCGTGCGCAGCGCGACGGGCGAGCGCACCTCTGACACGGGCAGCCTATGGCGCGAGCCGAGCTGCGCGAGCAACGGCCTCAGCACGTCGCGCAGCAGCAGCGTCTCGTACAGGCCCATGGCGAGCGTCATGAGGCCCATGGCGCCCAGCAAGCGGCCCGCCGTCGCCGCGTCGAACCCGCCGAGCCGACGCCCCACGAGCACGACGGCGACGGCCGCGAACGAGCACGCGAGCACCTGGTTCCACGCAAGGCGGTACGGAAGGGCCTGCGCCGCGCGGAACGCCGCGATCGCGCCGGGATCGTCGCGGTTGGGGCCGCGCAGCCCGGGCCGCCGCACGGCCGCGTCGAAGTACGCCTCGATGGGCCGCGTGCGCTGCGCGAGCGACGCGTACCAGAACACCATGGGCGGCACGAGCGCCGGCACCGTGATCGCGAGCAGCGTGCCCGCCTGGTTCGACGTGAGCTGCGTGAACACGGCGACGAGCGCCGCGTTCACGGCGTGCGCGATCGCGAGCAGCGCCGCGGCCGTCTCGGCGAGGCGCCGCCGGTACGTGCCCGCGAACGCGCGCAGCGGATCGAAGTTCGGCAGCACCGTGCGGCGCGGCCGCGCGAGCACGCGCTCCCACACGAGCGCGCGCACTGCCGCGACGCCGCCCGCGTGCAGGAAGCCGATGCACGCCACACCCAGCCCCGACGCCGGACCGAGGTGTCCCTTGGCGACGAGCCGCAGCGCCAGAACAACAGCCGCGATCGTCCAGATCGCCCAACGGGTGACCGCGCCCTCGATCGGCGCGCGCGCGATCGCGCGATCGGCGGCCGCGATCTCGGCGTCGCTGAGCGCGAGGCCGCGCTGCTTGGCGTTGCGCGCCGCGATCACGGGCCGCATCGTATCGGCGGCGCGCACCCACGAGGCGATGAGCACGGCACCCAGCAGCGGCACGAAGCGCAGAAGCTCGCGGCTCGCCATGATCGTCTTGCCCGCGAGCGCGAACGCGGGCGCCGACACGAGCAGCGCCTCGCTCAACGTCAGGCCGATCTCGGCCAGCACGACGTGCGACCCGAGGCGTGTGCCCGTGGTCACGCTTCGCGCGGGCATGGCCTCGGCTGGGGACGTCGACACGGCGCCATTATATGAGGGACGCACCCGAAGGGCGCGCCCGAGCGTTCCAAGCTAGACTCTTTCGCCATGTCTTGGGAGACGCTCCGCAACCTCATCCACGAAGAGTGGGTCATCCTCGTGCTGCTGCTCGCGTGGTCGCTCGCGGGCCTCACGGTCATCTGCGAGCGCTTCTACGCGCTCTGGAACATCTTGCCCAAGTCGGAGACGTTCAAGAACCGCGTCGTCGACGCGCTCGAGCACGGCGACCTCGGCAAGGCCGCCGCGCTGTGCGAGATGTTCCCCGTGCCGCTCGCCGAGGTCTTCGAGCGCGGGCTGAACGTCTACCAAAAGACGCCCACGAAGACGACGGAGGCCGTGACGTCGCAGCGCGGAGCGGCCGTCTTGTCGCTCAAGCGCTATCTGTGGGCGCTCGGCACCGTCGGCTCTTCGGCGCCGTTCGTCGGCCTCTTCGGCACGGTGGTCGGCATCTTGAAGGCGTTCCAGTCGATGGCCGTCGCGGGCACGGGCGGCTTCAAGGTCGTCTCGCTCGGCATCGCGGCGGCGCTCATCGCGACGGCGGCCGGCCTGCTCGTCGCGATCTACGCCGTCGTCGCCTACAACTACTTCGTGGCGCGCATTAACGGCATCGCCATGCAGTACAAGCTCT
>DATAZS010000559.1:0-2988 GCA_036271915.1 Polyangia bacterium | reverse complement strand
GTCGACGCTGTCGGCGCTCATCAGCGGACTGCCGGCCGGCATGGGCTACTCCATCACGGTCTCGTCGACCGCGAGCGACGCGATCACGACCTGCGGCGGCTCGGCGACGTTCAACGTCGCGGCCCACGCGACGACCGTCGTCACCGTCGCCCTCGACTGCCACCAGCCCGCGACGACGGGAAGCGCCATGGTCACGGGCGTCATCAACGTCTGCCCCGTGGTCGACGGCGTCTCGGCGACGCCGTCCGAGGTCACGGTCGGCGCGACGATCGCCCTCGCGGCCGCCGCGCACGACGCCGACAGCGGCCCGAGCCCGCTCACGTACACCTGGCAGGCCACGGGCGGCACGCTCAGCAGTGCGACCGGCCAGAGCCCGACGCTCACCTGCACGACGCCCGGCCCCGTCACCGTGAGCGTCACGGCGGCCGACGGCGACACGAAGCCCGGCTGCGCCGACACCGAGAGCGCGACGGTCACCTGCACGGGTGCCGTCGCTGGCGTCGTCACGAGCGCGTTGTTCGTCCCCGGCAGCGCGACCGAGCCGACGATCCACGCCGGCTACTACGAGGGCGCCACGGTGTGCGTCGACGCGAACGACAACGGCAAGTGCGAGGCGGGCGAGCAGCAGACGACGACGAACGCGAGCGGTCAGTTCTCGCTCGCCGTGACGTCGGGCGGGCCCATCATCGCCGACATCGGCACGAGCGCCGTCAACACGGCGAACAGCGCCGCGAACCCCTCGCGCAACGTCTTCCGCACGGCGTCCGCGCAGCTGGCTGATCAGGCCGGCAGCGTCGTCATCAGCCCGGCCTCGACGGAGGTCGTGCGCTCGATGGAGGCCAATGGGACCGACTACGCCACCGAGAAGGCGAACCTCGGCACGCGCCTCGGCGTCACGGGCGCGCAGGCGCTCGCCGACGCGACCACGCTCACGGGCGCGGCGCAGGCGTCCGTGTTGAAGGAGGAGGTCGTCCTCGCGGGCCGCTTCAGCTACGCCGTCACGAAGCTCGACCGCGGCGATCTGTACCCCGACGCGCTCGCCGTTCCCGGCGGCGATCCCGAGCTCACGGGCCTGGCCGGCGTGACGCCCGCCACCGCGACGACGCCCGACACGCGCACGCCCATCACGTTCCACCAGGCCGAGCAGGCCGCGTTCAACGTCGAGGGCATCCCGCGCTACGACAGCATCTTCATCGTCATGCTCGAGAACAAGTCGACGCAGGCGATCCTCAACTCGGCCTTCGCGCCCAAGGTCAACGCCTACCGCCAGGCCGGCAACTGGTTCAACAGCTACTTCGCGACGGGCAACCCGAGCGAGCCGAACTACACGGCGCTCGGCGGCGGTGACGACTATGGCATCACCGACGACTCGCAGTGGAACTGCGACGCGACGGGCGCGAACGCGCCGCAGGATCTCCCCCTGCCGACGAACACGCAGCCCGGCCTCGCGAGCTCGCCGTTCACGGCGACGTGCACGCAGAACCTTGCCGTCCACAACATCGTGAATCGTCCCACGCTGTTCAACGCCATCACGGCGAGCGCCATGACCTGGCGCACGTACAGCGAGTCGATGAACCCAGGCCAGGACTTCCGCACGGACAGCGTGGCGGATCCGGCGGTCTCGGCGCCCGACCACGTGTACGCGCCGGGGACGGTCGCGGGCAACGCGGCCGCGATCGGTGACTCGGCCGGCCTCCTGCCGCTGCCGGCCAACCTCTACCGGACCAAGCACCACCCGGGTATGGCGTACCAGTCGGTCCGCAGCGCGCCCGAGTTCAAGTACAGCAACCGCACGTTGGGCGGCGGCCAGTGGGACTCAGTCCTGCTGAACAGCACGAAGTACGCCGTTCCGGCCGGATACGACGTCGATCAGTTCGGCACCGACCTCACCTCTGGCGACGTCGGCAACCTGAACTTCGTCGTCCCCGACCAGTGCGACGACATGCACGGCATCGCCGTCACGGGCACCGACTCGGTCACGCACGCCGCCATCACGGCGAGCGATTGCTCGAGCGTCTCCAACAACGTGCCGGTCGCCACGGGCGGCAACATCCTCACGCGCGGCGACAACTACGTCGACAACGTGGTCAAGAAGATCCAGGCGTCGCCGCTGTGGCAGAACCAGCAGAAGAAGGTCGCGATCGTCCTCTGGTTCGACGAGGGCAACTCGACGACCAACCTGAACTCCTGCTGCGGCTGGAAGGCCGGCAAGACCGCGACGGACACGCCCCTCGACGGTGCGTCGTTCGCGCCGAACTCGGGGCTCCCGCACTACGCCGATGGCAACAAGGGCCACGGCAAGAGCCTCTTCATCGTGCTCAACAACCAACCGGCCGCGCCGAAGGGCCTCGTCGACGACGACGCGTACAGCCACTTCTCCTTCAACCGCACGCTGCAGGACATGTTCTTGCTCGCAGACCCGAAGAGCGACGCTTCGTACATGGCGCGCTCGAAGTACACGGAGAAGTTCATCGCGCAGAACATCCTCAACCTGCCGGAGTTCGCGGGCAGCGCCGACACGCACTACGACTCGGTGCGCCCGATGAACCACGCGTTCGTCATCCCGGCGAACTACGTCGAGAAGGCGACCGACGACGACACGCAGCCGCTGCAGGTCGGCCCGGACGCGACGCAGAAGAACCTCTGGTCGCTCAAGTAGTCACGCAGTCGTAACGCTCCGAATGCCCGCGGCGGCCGTAGAACGGCAGCCGCGGGCGTTTTCTTTTGTGGCGCCACGGCCGATGGAAATGACGAGCAGCGCGAAGACGAACGTGACGGGAGGCTGCATCGCCGCGGTCGCGCTCGCGCTTTTTTCGTCGGCTTGTGCGCGGCCCGCCGACGCGAGCACCTCGACGTCCGCCGCGGCGACGGCGCCGCGTGCGATGTACGCGCGCACGCCAGGGCTGAGCTTGAGCGCCGACGTCGGCAAGAAGCTGTTCTTCGACAAGAGCTTGTCCGCCACGGGCGCGATGTCGTGCGCGACCTGCC
>DATAZS010000558.1:0-1577 GCA_036271915.1 Polyangia bacterium | reverse complement strand
ACGGGCGTCTGGCAAGAACAAGAAGAAGCCGCCCGACGACGGCGAGACCTGAACGCTCGCGAACACCGCTGCAGCCCGGCAGGGACCCACGTCCGGCCGGGCTGCTCCGTTTTCCGCGCTTCTGGATGCTCGGCAACACTCGGCGACAGGCGCATCGGCGTTCTCGGCCTGGCGATGCGACGCGCCCAAGATCTCATTTTGCCGCTCGAGCGCCGCGAGCTGACGCTGCGCGAGGCGAAATTGCAGCAGCTCGCCGGGCGTGAGCGACGCGAGCGCAGCTGCATCGTCGTCGGGAGTCGTCTTCGTGTCGGTCGTCATCGAGAGAGTCCTTTCGTCGCGCCGAAGACGAACGGGACCGGGCCCGGGTCGTAGAAGCCCTCGACGTGCGAGAGCTGCGGCAGCTGGGGGAGCGCCTGGCGCGCGTCGTCGTCGCGGCCGTCGTCGATGACGTCGTCGTCGAGGTGGTCGGGCTTGGGCTTGGCCTTCTTCGCCTTCGCGGCGGCGCCGGCGCGCGCCAGCTTCGCGAGGACGCGCGAGTCGACGCGCACCATGTGGCTCTCGCGCTCGGTCTCGGCGGCCTGCAGCTCGATCGCGAGCTTCGCGGCCAGCTTCTCGCGCTTCACGCGCGCGTCGACCATCGCCCGGGCGCGGGCCGCGAGGCTCACGATGCCCTCCGCGTCGCGGGCGCCGCACCCGCATCGCCGCGCACGAGACCGAGCCGGCGACGCACGAGCTCACCGATCGGCAGCCCGGCGAGCAACGCCGCCGCGAGAAGGTCGGCCCGCTCTTGCGCCGCGAGATGCAGGCTGAAGGTGGTCGACTTCTTCACGTCGACCGGCAGCGGCGGACGCCCACGAGGGCGCTTGGACTTCGGCTCAGACTCGGCCATTGGGCAACCTCTCGATTCGGGTGCGTAACTGCGAGGTCGGACATTGTTTGTCCTACCTCGGAACGCATTAGCACCGTCTTTTTGCGAAGTCAATCATGTTTTTTGTAGAGCGACGCACCCGGGGAGGTCGTCGTCGCCGGCGCCGGCGAGAGACCCCCCCCCACGGAAGGGCCCGGCGTCGCGCGCGGCGGGGGCTAGGACGCGTCGACGTCGACGGCGCGGCCGCACGGGCGTCGACGCGCTCGACGCGGCCTAGGCGGCCGGCGGTGCTCCTCGCATCGTCTGTCGGGGTATCCGTCCAGGGCACCGATCTGCTGACAGCGAAACGACCCTACACCAGGGGTCATGTGCGCGACGGTCGCACGTTGTCCTACCTTCGGCGCCGTTTGGGTGTGAACCCCAAACCGGCCGCTCGCAAGCTGGCGACATTGCTCGCGTTTGCCGTAGAACCTGACGAATGGCGCGAACTGGCACATTAACGTCTTGCGTTAAAGCGCAAGTCTTGCGCGCTTTGGATTGATGTCTTGCGTTAATGCGCAAAATTTGCGCTCGTCGTGCTATCGCCCTTCTCGGTCCGACGAGGTCACGATGCGGGGCGCGAACGTCCAAGTCGTACGGCTCTCAGCATCGATGCTAGCTCGGCGGTGCCTGCTCGTCGGCGGCGGGGCTACTGCTCGGGCGTGAGGTG
>DATAZS010000557.1:0-9320 GCA_036271915.1 Polyangia bacterium | reverse complement strand
GGCCTGCTCGGAATTCTGGGAGCGGGCGGCGTCGTGTTCTTCGCCTTCATCGGCTTCGACGCCGTGTCCACGGCCGCGCAAGAGTCCAAGAACCCCAAGCGCGACATGCCCATCGGCATCCTCGGGTCGCTCGCCGTCTGCACGGTGCTCTACATCCTGTTCGCGCACGTGCTCACGGGCATCGCGTCGGTGAACGACTTCCGCACGCAAGGCAAAGAGGCGTCGGTCGTCTACGCCATCACGACGTACATGCCGGGCTACGGCTGGCTCGGCAAGTTCGTGACCGTCGCGATCCTGGGTGGCTTCTCGTCGGTGATTCTCGTCATGCTGCTGGGTCAGTCGCGCGTGTTCTTCACGATGGCGACCGACGGCCTCATGCCGAAGGTCTTCTCCGACGTGCACCCGCGCTACGGCACGCCGTGGAAGGCGAACCTCATCTTCCTCGTGTTCGTGGGCGCGTTCGCCGCCTTCGTGCCCGGCGACATCGTGGGCGACATGACGAGCATCGGTACGCTCTTCGCGTTCATCCTCGTGTGCATCGGCGTGTGGATCCTGCGCAGGAAGCGCCCCGACCTGCCGCGCAGCTTCCGCGCGCCGTTCGTGCCGCTGTTCCCCCTGCTCGGCGTCGTCGTGTGCGGCGCCATGATCTTCGGCCTCGGCGTCGCGAACTGGCTGCGGCTCGGCGTGTGGCTCGTCGTCGGCCTGTTTATCTATGCCTTCTACGGCCGGAAGCACTCGAAGCTTCGCGCGATGGCTCCGCCGCCGCCTGCCCATTTGAAATGACGCGCGGGATGCTGAAGTTCGCGCGCAGCACGCGGCCCGGCAACGACGCCGACATCTTCCAGCGCTGAATCGTCTTCACGGCGCACTCAGCCGCCGCTTCGTCGAGCGCCGCCTCCGTCGCGAGCCCGACCGAGCCCGGGAACCCCGACGGCTCGATGTACATGATGGCGACGACGGGCTCGGCCGCGAGGCGCCCGCACGCCGCGAGCTGCGGCAGGAACACCGAGATGTCGTGATCGATCTTCACGCCGTCGATGTCGAGCACCTGCTGGGCCTTCGTCGACCGGAACTCGACGGGGTAGTCGAACGTCGTCGCCTTGTGGCCGCTCGGCGCGCTGAACACGACGCCGCGCCCGACCTCGACGAGGCAGCGCTCGACCGAATAATTTCCGAGGCTCGACTCGACGACCCACACGTCCTCGGCGTGGCCATCGCCCCCCACGAGGAAGTGCAGCACGACGCGCCCGCCCGCGTACTCCTGCGCCTTGCCCGCGCGCGCGTAGCAGGCGCGCACCTCGTCGAAGTGCGCCTGCAGCGTGTCCTCGACGTCGTTCGTCTCGAGCACGCCCATCTCGCTGTCGACCTTCATCGCGGGCGCGGGGTCGTACGCCTTCTGGGGACGCGGCCTGTTCTCGTAGCTCGTCGCGCGCGAGAGCCGCTCCTGCTCGTCGGCCGCGCGCCGCTCGTCACCGTCCGTCGCGCAGGCCGACAACGCCGACAACGCGAGCGCGAACGTCACGAGCGAGAGCGAGGCGGTCCTACTGGAGCTGTCCGGCATTCTTGCGAGCTTGCTGCTGGGGCTGGCGTACCGCGTCGGTTCACGCCGGTTACCGGAAGAGTATCGCAAGTCCCGCGTCGGCCGAAAGAGGCTGCACGCACGAACGCCGGGAACCACAGTTGCGTGGACCCTGGCGTTCGGTCACGGACCATTTCTCAACGAGGCGGCTCAGCCGATCGTGTCGACGCAGACGCCCGGCGTGGTCGCGCTGCGCATGCGGCAGAACGTCGCCGTGCACGTACATTCCTCCTGCGGTATGCACTCGTTGCCGTAGACGAGCTGGCCCGCGGGGCAGCTCGTGCACGCGCCGCTCGGCGCCGCGATCTGGTTGGTCGGGCACGTCTGGCACGACGCCCCAGTGACCACCTGGCGGTACCCGCACGACACGCACGAGGTGCGCGTCGCGTCCGGGATCTGGAACGGCGGGCACGACACGCACGTGTTCCCGCCCGCGCCGCCGACGATCTGCGCGTCCGGGCATTCCATGCAGGCGACGCCGCCCACCGAGGGTGTCGCGCAGGTGGCGCACGACGTCGCGCCCACGGAGATCTGGTGCTGGCCGCACGGCAGGCACGAAGCCGCCGCGTCACCGGGCGTGCCGACGAGGATCGATCGCGCGCCGCAGCCCGTGAACGTGCACGCCGATGTCGGGTCGGTGGCGTTCGGTGCCATGCCCACGAAGCCACGGACCGGGTCTCGCGCGCAGATCGCGACGAGCTGCGGCCACGCCAGCGCGCCCGGCTGCGTGGGATCGAGTTCGCTCGACATGCACTCGCCGCTCGCCTCGGTGTCGAACGCCATCGCGCACGTGCGGCCGTCGTGCTGCGCGAACATTTGACACGCGTCGCACCAGCTGTAGCACGCGCCCGGGGTGCCGGGCTTCGCCGTCGCGCGGATGGTCTGGTTGAGCGCGCCCAGAACCTGCGCCTCGTCGACCCGCCAATCGAGGAGCGACGCGCCCCCCGCCCAGTCATGGATCATCGCGCGCATCGCGGACCCCGGCAGCGCGACGGTCTCGTCCGTGGCGTCGCCCCGGTGATTCGTCGCCGGCACGAAGCGCGCCGACGCCGCGTCGTAGTGCCAGAAATCGCCCGCGCCCGGGTCATCGCCGCCGCGCGCGTGGCCGTCGAAGGCGTCGAACAACGTCGTTGCGAAGCGCCTCATCTGCAGCGGCGTTCCGACGTCCTCAGTCACGTTCGCCGGATCTTTCACCGCCGTCGTGTCCTCGACGTAGTTCCAGTCCCAGCAGGCGCCGCCCGCGCGCGCGTCGCTCGTGCCCTCGCAGTACTTCATCCCTCCCTGCGCGTCCGATTGGCCGTTCTGCAGATCGAAGTAGCCGTAGCCGCCCGCCGTCTGCCCCGCGAAGTAGTCCGCCCACCCTTCCATGATCCGCGTCGTCTCGTCGCCGACGTTCATGTACGTGCCCTCGACGATCCGCTGCACGATGAGCGACGGGATCTTCGCCGACTTCTGCTTGTCCTCGTCGTACAGCATCGAGCACATCGCGAAGTGACCGTACTCGTGCGACACGATGCTCCGGCTCGTGAGGTTCTCGGCAACGTCGGGCAGCCACATGTCGACCTCGTAAGTTTTTTCGGTGATCCCGGTGATCGCGTCCGTCACGAGATTGAGCGGCCATGGCGCGAGATTCGCCAGCTTGTCGAGCCCGAGATTAACGAGGTCGAGCGCTTGATTCGGCAAACCGAGGCAAGGCGTCACCGCGCGGCCGCCGTTGAGCTTCGAGATGGGAGCCGTGACATCTCCCACGAGGGCAGTGGCCTTGTGCGCCGAATACTGCGCGACATCGTGCAGGTACGCCTGCCCGTCGCTGAGCTGAGCTAGCACGTTGACGTATTTATTCTGCAGCTCGACGTGGAGGGTCGTGTCCGCATCGTAGCTGCGCGCCGAAGTCGGCTTCCCGTCCGCCGTCGTCTCACCTGCTTCGAACGAGCAGACCTCGTAGTGGCGGATGATCTGATTGACCGAACCGGCCGCGTTCTCGAGATCGATGCAGAGACCTGTCGTCGTTGACTTCGCCACGGAGATGCTCACATTGCTGTTCGCGTCCGTCGTTCCCTGCGAGCGTCCCGAAAAGAGCGTGACGCCCAAAAACTTGGCCAACGACTGCTTGGCGACGACGGTGACGCCTCCAAGCTGGATCGGTGAGCCAGCGTGCGATCCCCAGGTGCGCACCATCGGCGTCGACGTGTCTGTCCGCGGATCACCTGCCACGGGACCGATCGGCCCACCGAAGCTGAGATCGGTGTTCCGCACATCCAGGTGAAGGGTCAGGTTGATCGACCCCTTGATCTGACGATCGATCCAGCTGCCAACTTCTTCGGCACCGTTCCACAGATCGACGGCGGTGTTCCACACATCGACGACGCTGTTGGTGGCACCGCTCACAAGCTTTTTGGCGCCGCTCCAAACGTCGCTCACGAAGCCGCCGATGTCCAACCGACTAACCGGGGCCATCCCGGCGTCAGCGCCGCCGCCCGACAGGGCGGCCGGGTTGAGGAGACCGGCCTGCACGAGCACGTCGTCTGAGAAGGGGTGCAGTGACTCGTACGTGATCGTCGCGTCGTCGAAGCCCATGGGAACGGGTTGGAGGATGATCGGATTGAAGTCTTGATGATCCTTGGCCGTGGTCTGGATGATGGAGTTGAAGATCACGCCCGGGACTATCCCCCACACGAACTGGGCACCGTAGCAACCCGACTGCGTCACGACTCCGGACTGGCCAACCTGATTCGCGAGCGTGGCGTCCGATATGAAGAGAGGATCTTCTTCCACATAGATGTCGAGCGCCGTGAGGTCGTCGATCTGCGACGCCGCCGTCACGGGGATGATCGCGTACCAGAACGTCGGCCGTCCTTGCGCGTCCGTCATCGGCACGGGCGCGACCTTGTCCCAGCCTGGGAACGACGAGACGATGCTCTCGCACTGAGTCTCGGTGTACGCGGGCGGGAATGACCCAGTGTCGGTGATCCCGATCGTGTTCGATGGCGCAACCGCGGCATCGGGAGCCGCCGTCGCCGACGCGTCTGGCGCCGACACGTGGTCGCTCGGCGCCGCACCGGAGTGGCAGGCCGAGACGGCGGCGAGCGCGAGCGCTTGCGCGATGAGGTGGATTCGTTTCGGTGGAGTCGTTCGCATGTTCGTTTCCTTTTTTGTCGACCTCTTCGCCTCGGCGCGGCGAGGCGTGCGATCGAAGGCAACTGAGTTCCGCGCGTCGGTGAGCGCTCCGTCTTCGGCGCGCTCGCACGGCCGTTGCGTGACGAGAAAAGAAAAAGCCGCCGTCACCTCTCGGGTGACGGCGGCTCATCGCGATCGTTCGCGCTGGAGCGATCAGCGCTGCGTCAGTTGCGAATCGTCCGTAAACCCGCAGGCCAGCCCTTGATAGACCATTCGACCTGCGCCCTGTTCATGAAGGGTGCCGTTCGTGAGCGTGTAGGCGAGCGACGTGAAGAACACCTGCTCGTCGGCGCAGTTCACGCTCGCGACGGCGACCGCTGTATTGCCTGACACCTTGCAGGGAATCTGACAGCCCGAATCGTCGACCGCGATGACCTGATCCGATTCGTTGCCCGCGACGAAGGTGACGGCGCCGTCGGGGGTGCCGACGGGCGTCGTCCCGTCCTCGCAGGAGAGAGCGAGGTTTCCGACGAAGTATCGCCACGTCCCGAAGAATGCCGCGTTCGGATCGATTGGAATCGCGTCTGACGTGCCAGCGTCGACATCCACTAAGCCCGCGCCGCCGCCGGTCCCCACCGTCCCCTCATCACGCGTGTGTCCGGCGGCCCCCGCACCACCGCCCGCGCCGCCGCGCCCCGAGAGCGTCGTGATGTGATCGGTGTTGCCGGGATCGCACGCCGCGAGGCCGGCGAAAAGGGCGAGCACGAGCGTCGTCTGCGTGAAGGTCTTCATGGCAAGCTCCAAACAAGGGTTGCCGGTGGCCTTCACTGCGTCGCGACCGCGACCCGCGAGAGGCGCCGGTGGCCCTCTATCGGACCGCGACCGGCGCGGTTGCTTCACGCCTTCACGAAAACGTATCCCAACCTTTCAAACGCGCGCGGACGCGCTGCGCCCGAGTTGGAACGCGCGTGCGCGCCTTCGCCGCGCACGCGAGACGTCCCAAGCCCCCTCAGAGCGCAGATTGAAACGCGAGCGTGCGCGGCTTCGCCGCGCACGCGAGAGGGGCCCGGGGGACGCGAGCGGCAGCGAGCCGCCCCCCGTCAGATCAATAAGCCGGTTCGAACTTGTACGAGTACTGCATCGTCCCCTTGTTGGCGACGTTCGGGTACTCGAACTCCTTGAGCTTGTCGACGACGCACGAGCTGACCTCGTCGTTCTTGAGCGTGTCGTTGATGACCTTGACGGCCGTGACCTTCGAGCCGTTAGCGTCGCTCCCGGGCGCGAGGGAGATCAGCACGATGATGTTGCCCTTGAACTTGCGGTCGTGGCTGCCGTCGTTGAGCACGTCGTCGTAGCACTTGCTCACGGACGGCTCGCGCTGCTGCAGCATGAGCTGGATGTCCGCCTGCTTGTCGGGCGCGATGCCGCCGCGCTCGGCCGGTCCCTCGTTCGAGTGCACGACGTGCACGCGCTGCTCGCCTGTCACCGTCTCCTCGGCACAGCCCAGAATCGACATCGTGAACGGCGCGGACAGCAGCGCGAGCGTCGCGAGACGCGCGCCCAACGCTCGGCGGATCATCGGAGCAGGCATCGAAACCTCCCGGGTGCGTGTCGCAGCAGAGCCGAGGCGAACCGCGGCGTCCTGCAAAATAGCCCCGGCGTCAGTCCTTGAGCAAGGACGAAGCGATGACGAGGCGCTGGATCTCGCTCGTACCCTCGTAGATCTCGGTGATCTTCGCGTCACGGAAGTGCCGCTCGGCGGGGTAGTCGCCCAGGTAGCCGTAGCCGCCGAAGATCTGCAGCGCCTCCTTCGCGGCGCGGTTCGCGACCTCCGACGCGAAGAGCTTCGCCATGGCGGCTTCCGACGTGTAGCGCGCGCCCGCGTCCTTCTTCGTCGCGGCTCGCCACAGCAACATGCGCGCGGCCTCGATCTCCGTGCTCATGTCGGCGAGCTTGAACTGGATCGCCTGGTGGTCGACGAGCGGCTGGCCGAAGGTCTTGCGCTCGAGCGCGTAGCGGATCGCGTCCTCGAACGCCGCGCGCGCGATGCCGACGGCCTGCGCCGCGATGCCGATGCGGCCGCCGTCGAGCGCACGCATCGCGATCTTGAAGCCCTCGCCCTCGGCGCCCAGCAGCGCGTCCGCGCCCACGGCGCAGTCGGCGAAGAACACCTGCGACGACACAGCCGCGCGGATGCCGAGCTTGTCGTCGGGCTTGCCGAGCTTCACGCCCGGCGCGTCCGCCTCGACGAGGAAGATCGAGATGCCCTTGGTGCCCTTGGATGGATCGGTGTTGGCGGCCACGAGCATGACGTCGGCCGCGGGCGCGTTCGTGATGAAGTTCTTCGTGCCGTTCAGCACCCAGCCCGCCCCGTTCTTGACCGCCGTCGTGCGCTGCGCCGCCGCGTCGGAGCCAGCCTCCGGCTCTGACAGCGCGAAGCAGCCGATCTTCTTCCCCGTCGCGAGATCGGGCAGCCAGCGCGCGCGCTGCGCGTCGCTGCCCGACGTCACGAGCGGCGCGCACACGAGCGAGTTCTGCACCGACATGATGACGCCCGTCGACGCGCACGCGCGAGAGATCTCCTCGAGCGCGAGCGCGTAGCTGACGGCGTCCATGCCGGCGCCGCCCCACTTGTCGGGCACCATGACGCCCAACAAGCCCAGCTCGCCGAGGCGCCTCACGATGGAGCGCGGAAATTGGTGCGCGCGATCGAGCTCGGCCGCGCGCGGCAGGATCTCCTTCGTCGCGAGGTCGCGGGCCGTGTCGCGCAGAAGCGTCTGCTCGGCTGTCAGCGTGAGGTCCAAAGTCTCTCCATTGTAGACGCGCCGTCGGTCTCTGTCGTGGCCAGCGCTATTTACCCGACCAGGTCGCCACGCGCTTCTCGACGAACGCGCGCATGCCCTCGCGCTGATCGGCGGTCCCGAACAGACCCGCGAACAATTTCCGCTCGAGCTCGAGCGCCGCCGCGAGCGGAAGCTCGACGCCCTCGCGCGCGGCGCGCTTCGCGGCGGCGACTGCCAGCGGCGCACGCGACGCGATCGCGTCGGCGACGGCACGTACGCGCGGCATGAGCGCGTCGGCGTCGACGACGGCGTTGACGAGGCCGAGGCGCAGCGCCTCGTCGGCGTCGATGACGGCGCCCGTATAGAGCAGCTCGGCGGCGCGCGGCAGGCCGATCCGCCGCGGCAACCGCTGCGTACCGCCGAGGCCCGGGATCACGCCGAGGCCGACCTCGGGTTGCCCGAACTTCGCGGCGCGCGACGCATAGATGAAGTCGCAGCAGAGCGCGAGCTCACAGCCGCCGCCGAGCGCAAAGCCGTTCACGGCCGCGATCACGGGCGCCGCCATGCCCGCCATGACCTCGCCGAGGCGGTGCGACAGTCCTGCGAGCGCGGCCGCCTCCTCGGTCGTCATCGCCGCCATCGCCTTGACGTCGGCGCCCGCGACGAAGGCCTTGTCGCCCGCGCCCGTGAGGATCACGCAGCGCACGCCCGGCGTCGCCGCCAGCTTCGTGAACGCCTCCGTGAGCGCCTGCATCGTCGCGCCGTCGAGCGCGTTCAGCGCGCGCGGCCGATTGACCGTTACCGTCGCGACCGGGCCGTCGGCACCGTCCACGAGCGCGAGGGCGTCGCTCACTTCGGCTCCCCGCCGCCTCCCGCGGAGGCCGGCGGGTACTGATAGAAGCCGCGCCCCGACTTGCGCCCCGTCCAACCCGCGGCGACGTACTGGCGCAGCAGCGGACATGGGCGGTACTTCGGGTCGCCGAGCTCGCGGTGGAGCACGTCGAGGATCGCGAGCGTCGTGTCGAGCCCGATGAGATCCATGAGCGCGAACGGCCCCATGGGGTGGTTGAGGCCGAGGTTGATCGCCGTGTCGATGTCCTCGACGACGGCGATGCCCTCGTACAGCGCGAAGCATGCCTCGTTGAGCATCGGCATGAGGACGCGGTTCACGATGAAGCCGGGGATGTCGCGCGACGTGACCGTCTGCTTGCCGAAGCGCTGCGCCAGCGCGCGCGTCGCCTCGAACGTCGCGTCCGACGTCGGCAGGCCGCGGATGATCTCGACGAGCTTCATGAGCGGCGGCGGATTCATGAAATGCATGCCGATGACGCGCTCGGGGCGCTTCACGACGGAGCCGATGGCCGTGATGCTGATCGACGACGTGTTGGTCGCGAGGATGACGCCGCCGCGGCACGCGCGATCGAGCGCGCCGAAGATCTCACGCTTGGTCTCGAAGGTCTCGGTCGCCGCCTCGACGACGAAGTCGACGGCCTCGAGATCGCCCGCGTACAGGTCGGCGGAGCGGATGCGCGCCATCGTCTGATCGCGCTCGGCCTCCGTGATCTTCTGCTTGCCAGCGAGGCGCGCGAGCTGCTGCGCGATGGCGCCGCGCCCGCGCTCGGCGACCTCGCGTCCGACGTCGACCAAGGTGACCTCGAGGCCGAAGGAGGCGGCGAGCTGCGCGATGCCGCGGCCCATCTGGCCCGCGCCGATGACGCCGATGTGCTCGATGCTCATGCCCGCGGTCATACTACATCGGGACCCTGACAGGGTCCCGCGCCCCCAACGCCCTGAGTCGCCGGTCCCGCGCCCCTGTTGACCGTCATCAGAGCAGCTCGACG
>DATAZS010000556.1:0-2824 GCA_036271915.1 Polyangia bacterium | reverse complement strand
GGATGTTCGGGAAAGTGTGCATCGGCTCGACGGTGATGGGCTGCGACGTGTCGAGGTCCGACATGCGCGTCATGCACATGAGCTTGGGCATGCCGTTGATCTCGGCCGAGCACGAACCGCACTTGCCCGCCTTGCAGTTCCAGCGCACGGCCAGATCGTTGGCCTGCTCGGCCTGGATCTGGTGGACGACGTCGAGGACGACCATTCCCTCACCCACCTCGGCCTTGTAGTCCTTGAAGTCCCCCTGCCCCTTCTCACCGCGCCAGATACGGAACGTCGCGGTCGCCATTACTTGTTCTCCTCGACGACCTGCTTGAGATCGTCACGCAGCTCTTTGATGGGCTCGCGGCGCAGCTTCGGGTGCCCGTCCGATCCCTTCGACACGATGAGGTTGAACTTCGCGCACTCGGGATCCTTGTCGGGGAAGTCGTCGCGGAAGTGACCGCCACGGCTCTCCTTGCGCTCGAGCGCGCACATCGCGATCGCCTCCGAGCAGATCAGCATGTTGTGCAGATCGAGCGCCGTGTGCCAGCCCGGGTTGTACTCGCGGTTGCCGACGACGGCGACGCTCGCGGCGCGCTTCTTCAGCACCTCGATGTCCTCGAGCGCTTTTTTCATTTCAGCCTCGACGCGCACGATGCCGACGTTCGTCTGCATCGTGTCCTGCAGCGCGTACTGGATCTTGTACGGGCCCTCGGGATCCGCCCCTGCGCCGCGCTCGAACGGCGCGAGCGCCTCGCGCGAGGCGGCGTCGAGCTGCGCGGCGTCGATCGTGACGGCGCCCTTCTCCTTTGCGAACTTCGCGGCGTGCTCGCCCGCGCGCTTGCCGAACACGACGAGGTCCGACAGCGAGTTGCCGCCGAGGCGATTCGCGCCGTGCAACCCGGCCGCGCACTCGCCCGCCGCGAACAAGCCCGGCACGTTCGTCATCTGCGTGTCGCCGTCGACGCGGATGCCGCCCATGATGTAGTGGGTCGTCGGACCCACCTCCATCGGCACGGCCGTGATGTCGATGTTCGCGAGCTGCTTGAACTGGTGGTACATGCTCGGCAGCTTCTTCTTGATGTGCTCGGCGCCGTTGGGCACGCGCGCCTTGATCCACGCGATGTCCAGGAAGACGCCGCCGTGCGGGCTGCCGCGCCCGGCCTTGACCTCGATGTTGATCTTGCGCGCGACGTGGTCGCGCGTCAGGAGCTCGGGTGGGCGACGCGAGGCCTTGTCGCCCTGCGTGTACTTCCAGCCCTCTTCTTCGTTGTCGGCCGTCTGCGCCTTGTAGTTCTCGGGGATGCCCTCGAACATGAAGCGCTTGCCCTCGCTGTTGCGCAGGACGCCGCCCTCGCCGCGCACGCCCTCCGTGACGAGGATGCCCTTCACGCTGGGGGGCCACACCATGCCCGTCGGGTGGAACTGGATGAACTCCATGTCCATGAGCTCGGCGCCCGCGTCGTACGCGAGGGCTTGCCCGTCGCCCGTGTACTCCCAGCTGTTGCTCGTGATCTTGAACGCGCGGCCCACGCCGCCCGTCGCGAACACGACGGCCTTCGACTTGAACACGCGCAGCGCGCCGCGCTCGCGGTCGTAGCCGAGCGCGCCCGCGATGCGGTCGCCGTCCTTGAGCAGCTTCGTGACGGCGCACTCCATGTAGATGTGGATGCCCTGGTGCACGCCGTGATCCTGCAGCGTGCGGATCATCTCGAGGCCCGTGCGATCGCCCACGTGCGCGAGGCGCGGGTAGCGGTGGCCGCCGAAGTTGCGCTGCAGGATCTTGCCGTCCTTCGTGCGATCGAAGACGGCGCCCCACGCCTCGAGCTCGCGCACGCGCTCGGGCGCCTCCTTTGCGTGCAGCTCGGCCATGCGCCAGTTGTTGAGGTACTGCCCGCCGCGCATCGTGTCGGCGAAGTGCACGCGCCAGTTGTCGCGATCGTCGACGTTGCCCATCGACGCCGCCATGCCGCCCTCGGCCATGACGGTGTGCGCCTTGCCGAGCAGCGACTTGCAGACGAGGCCGACGGAGACGCCCGCCGCGGACGCCTCGATGGCGGCGCGCAGCCCCGCGCCGCCCGCGCCGATGACGAGGACGTCGTGCTCGTGGGTCTGAATCTCGGGCATCTTAGAAAATTCTCCAGTCGTGGATCACGCCGGTCGCGAGGAGCCGAATGTAGATGTCAGTGATGCCGACCCAGAACAGGCTGAACCAGGCCCACTTCGGGTGGTGGCGGTTGAGGCAGCTCACGCAGTCGTAGGCCTTCTTGCGCGCGGGCGCCTTCGAGAAGGTGTCCATGACGCCGGCCACGAGGTGGCGCAGCGAGTGACAGCCGAGCGTGTAGCCCGCGATGCCGACGACGTTCGCGATGAGGACGAGCGAGCCCACGCCGAGGCCGAACTTCTCGTGGCCCGTCGCCGGATCGGCGAACCACAGGCCGTGCCACGCGTCGATCGACAGCAGCACGATGAAGATGAGCGCGAAGTACAGCGCGTATCGGTGCAGGTTCTGGACGATGAGCGGCAGCTTCGCCTCGCCGCGGTAGCCGGTGCGTGGCTCGCCGACGGTGCACGAGATCGGATCGGCCCAGAACGCCTTGTAGTAGGCGCCGCGGTAGTAGTAGCAGGTCATGCGGAACGCCAGCGGGAAGATGAGGATCAACATCGCGGGCGAGTACTTGATGAACGGGAACCAGGGCCAGTCCCACGTGCCGAACCATGCGTGCGGCGACAGGTGCCCCGGCGGCGAGAACAGCTCGGGCGAATAGAACGGTGACAGGTAGTTGCCGAAGTAGTAGTTCTCGCCCTGGAACAGCGCCCAGGTCGTGTACGCCACGAAGGA
>DATAZS010000555.1:0-1882 GCA_036271915.1 Polyangia bacterium | reverse complement strand
GTCCCCACGCCGCTTCTCTCTCGAAAGCAGCCTCAGACGTGCGGGCGGCGCGCCTCCTTGACGACCTTGCGCGCGCCGAGGCGCTCCTCGAGCCGGTCGAGCTCGGACTCGATGATGCTCGCGCTGAACGGGAACAGCGTGACGCTGGCCGCGCCCGCCATGAGCGCGGGCTTCTCGACGGCGTCGATCATGTTGGTCGTACCGGCGACGACACGGCAGCGGCGCCCCGCGCGGCTCGTGAGCCCGGCCAGCGCGCGGCACGCCTCGAACGCGTGAACGCTCGCGAGCCCGAGATCGAGCAGCACGAGCTCGGGGCGGTGTCGCTCGGCCAGCACGAGGCCGGTCGAGAAGCCCGACGCCGTGAGCCCGCCCACGTCCGCGTGGCGCGCGAGGACGCTCGCGAGCTCGCCGCGCCCCTCGCCAGCTGACGAGATCAGCAGGACGACGCCGCGGGTCGCCGCCTCGAAGCGCGCCGGATCGATCGCGAACTGCGCCGCGTCCGCCGAGATGTCGGCTGGCTCGAGCTTGGTCGCGGCGCGCGGCTTCTTTCCGTCGGTCTTGCCGTCGCTCTTGCCGTCCGGCACGGCGCGCAGGCCGCGTCCGATCTGCCGCGTCGCCGCTTCGGCCGCCGTCGAGCCCGCCGCGAGCGCGACGAGCGTCATCGTCTCGACGTCGAGCGCATCGGCGAGGCGCACGAGGTACTCGGCGCGGTCGACGTACATCTGTCCTTCCTTCCACCGAACGGCGCGCGAGTGCTCGAAGCCGAGCAGGTTCGCGAGATCGCGTTCACGCGTGTCCTGCCCGCGCAGCTCGCGTAGCCGGTCCATGCAGAACTTCCAGAGCTCTCGGGAGGGGGCGTGACGGAGCGTTTTCATCATCGATGTGTGTCTCTGAGGGGCTTGGGCGTTGAAGCGGAAATGGCAAAAAGTGCAAAAGGATTTTCGTCACGCGCAAAGTCATCGCGCTTCCGAAATCAACGCAGTCTATTGTTGCAGCACGTCATGAAGCGGGTTTACAATCGCATCCCGCCCATGCACCAGACGAAACCGAGACGCGCACTGTTCCTGCTCTCTCTCTTTTCTGCTCTGGGCGCGGTCGCCTGCGGCATCGCCATCAAGAAGGACCTGTCCAAGTTTCCGCAGGGCCAGGTCGGGTTCGACGACATGTGCGGGCTGCAGGAGTACTTCGACTCGCTCGAGGCGCACGTCGCCAAGGAGCCGCAGGTCGCGAGCTCGCTCGACCTCGAAGGCGGCGACGGCATCAAGACCGTCCGCGGCGGCAAGGCGCGGATCGTCTTTCAGGGCGATTTCTTGCTCAAGAACCTGCGCCGCGTCCTCAACGACAATTGGGACCGCCTTCCCGACGAGCTCGCGACCGCCGACAAGGTCGAGATCGAGGTGCGCTGGGCCCAGCGCGCGGGCGTCAGACGCGTCGTCACCGATCAACCGGCCGAGATCATCATCAAAAACGAGAGCTACGACCTGCCCTACCAGGTCTGCCTCTCGGAGTTCCTCTACGGCGCTCCGCTCTACAAACAGCGGCAGACGCTGTGGGGATTGCCGAACCCGTCGCAGAACGCGCCGATCCCGATCCTCACCGAAGATGGCGGCGTCGACGCTGGTGCCGTGAACCAGACCCCGGACGCGGGCGCGCCCCCGACGCGCACGACCCCGATCGCCGCGCCCCCAGCGACGCCGCCCGCGACTCATTAGAGTCCGCTATAGTCCGGGCCGCCCATGGCCTACGATCATCACGCCGTCGAAACGAAATGGCAGTCCCGCTGGCGGGACGCCAAGTTGCACCGGACTCCGAACGATCCCAGCAAGCCGAAGTTCTACGCGCTGGACATGTTCCCCTACCCGTCCGGCGCGGGCCTTCACGT
>DATAZS010000554.1:0-17191 GCA_036271915.1 Polyangia bacterium | reverse complement strand
CTCAAGTGCTGCCTCGTCTACGAAGACGCGAACTACGTCGAGGCGGCGAAGCGCCTGCCGCGCTCGGGCAAGCGCGTCACGACGCCCGAAGGCGTGGGCCGGGTCGGTGACGTCGACGTCCTGCGCGAGCGCGTGCGCGTGTACTTCGAGGATCAGCCGCCCAAGGTCTTCTCGGCGTCCGAGGTGCAAGTGCTCGCGCCGCCGTCGGGCAGCGGCGGCCCGCCCGCGACGCGCACGCCGCCTGACGGGACGCCCCCCGAAGGCACGCCCCCAGACGACACGTCTCGCGGGTAGACTGCGCGCCTCACAATGTCGACGCCCCGCTTCTACGTCACGACCCCGATCTATTACGTCAACGCCCTGCCCCACCTGGGCACGTTCTACACGACCGTCGTCGCCGACGCGCTCGCGCGCTACCACCGCGCGCGCGGCCACGAGACGTTCTTCCTCACGGGCCTCGACGAGCACGGCCAGAAGATCGAGCGCATCGCGCGCGATAAGGGCGTCGAGCTGCAGGCCTACTGCGATGGCATCGCCGCGCAGTTCGAGGACGCGTGGCGGCGCTTCGGCGTCTCGAACGACGACTTCGTGCGCACGACGCAGCCGCGCCACGAGCAGGCCGTCGCCGAGATGTGGCGGCGCCTCACGGCCGCGGGCGACATCTACTCGCACGAGTACGACGGCATGTACTGCGTCGGCTGCGAGGAGGCCAAGACCGAGGACGACGTCCTGACGGAGAACGGCGAGAAGATCTGCAGGATCCACCTGCGGCCCGTCGAGCTCGTCAAAGAGAAGAACTACTTCTTCCGTCTGTCGAAGTACGCCGATCGGCTCGTCGAGTGGTACAGCCGCACGCCCTCGCCCATCCAGCCAGAGTCGCGTCGCAACGAGGTCCTCTCTTTCGTCAAAGGCGGCCTCCGCGACATCTCGGTCTCGCGCAAGGTCGAGTCCGTGCGCTGGGCGATCCCCGTGCCCGGCGATCCGACGCAGACGGTGTACGTGTGGATCGACGCGCTCACGAACTACCTCACGGTGCTCGGTGGCCCCGAGGCCGTCGCGAAGGGCGAAGGCAAAGCCGCGCTCTGGAGCGCGTCGCACCACCTCATCGCGAAGGACATCCTGCGCTTCCACGCCGTCTACTGGCCCGCGATGCTGTGGAGCGCGGGCCTTGAGCCGCCCGCTCAGATCTTCTGTCACGGCTACCTCACGGTCAAAGGCCAGAAGATCTCGAAGTCGATGCCCGCGACGCGCGTCGATCCGGGCGCGATCGCGGCCGAGCTCGGCGTCGATCCGCTGCGTTACTTCGTGCTGCGCGAGTACACCTTCGGCGGCGACGGCGACTTCACGTACGAGGCGCTGTTCCAGCGGCACGAGTCGGATCTGGGGAACGATCTCGGCAACCTGCTCAACCGCACGATCTCGATGGCGCACAAGTTCGTGGGCGCGTCGCTGCCCGCGCGCGACGCCGCCGGCTCACGCGCTTCGCAGGCCTTCGCCGAGCAAGCGTCGTCCTTTCTACAGAACGCTCAGCTCGCGTGGGATGGGTTCAACCCTTCGGGCGCGCTGCAGGCGACGTGGAGCATCGTCCGCGAAGCCAACGCGCACATCGAGCGAACCAAGCCTTGGGCGCTCGCGAAGGATCCCAACGATACGAAGAAGCGCGACGAGCTGCTCGACATGCTCGCCGTCTGCTGCGAGACGCTGCGCTGGGCCGCGCTCACGATCGCGCCCGCGATGCCGACGGCGGCCGCCGAGATCCTGCGCCAGCTCGGGCGCGAGGTCGACGCGGGCACGTGGCCCGAGCGCTGGCGGTGGCCGGGCGGAACGTTGACGGAGCCCATGCCCGTCTTCCCGCGCGTCGATCCCGAGCGTCAGGCCGCGCTCATTTCGAAGTGGGTGCCGAGCGAGGCGCCGCCCGTCGTGGCGCCAGCGCCCGCCGCGAAGTCTCACGCACCGGCAAAGGAGTTGGAAGAGATCTCGATCGACGACTTCGCGAAGATCGAGCTGCGCGCCGCGAAGGTGCTCACGGCCGAGCGCGTGCCGAAGGCCGACAAGCTGCTCAAGCTCACGCTCGACGTCGGAACCGAAACGCGCACCGTCGTGTCGGGCATCGCCGCCGCCTACGCGCCCGAGGCGCTCGTGGGCAAGACGGTGATCTACCTCGCGAACCTCAAGCCCGCGAAGCTCCGCGGCGTCGTCTCGCAGGGCATGATCCTCGCCGCGGGCGAGGCCGACGTCCTCGGTCTCTCCGCCCTCGACCGCGACGTCCCGCCCGGCACGATCATCCGCTGACGCGCAACCTTACAGATCGGGGACCGAGCACCGTCGTCGTGATCGTCGCGACGGTGAATGTTAAGCTCATTCCCATGGAAGCGGACCCTTCAGGCGAGGCGGCAGTTCGCCGTTTCACGGCCGACGAAGCGATCCGCATGGTCGAAGAAGGGATCGTCGGCGAGGACGAGCACTACGAGCTGCTCGAAGGGAAGCTCGTCGACGCGGACCCCACGACGGGCGACGAGATCATCCGTCGGTTCACGGGTGACGAGGCGATCCGCCTCGTCGAGACCGGGATCGTCGGCGAGGACGAGCACGTCGAGCTCCTCGAGGGAGCGCTCGTCGAGATGAGCCCGCAAGGCCCCGAACACGCGAGCGCCATCTCCATGCTCGCCGATCGGTTGCGGGAGACCTACCGTGGCCGCGCCCACGTGCGGGAAGAGAAGCCTGTGTCGATCGGCCCTTACAGCTTGCCTGAGCCCGACATCGCGGTCGTCCGCGGAAACACCAAGAACTACGCGAGGCGGCATCCCGTGGGTGCCGAATGCATCCTCGTCGTCGAGACGGCCTTTTCGTCTCAGCGAATCGACCGCCGCAAAGGGCGCATCTATGCCGCAGGCGGCGTCGAGGTGTACTGGCTGATCGACGTCGTCGGGCGGAAGCTCGAGTTGTGGACCGCGCCGGTCGATGGCGCCTATCGGGTCATCCGCACGCTCGACGCGGACGACGTCGTCGAGCTGCCCGAGTCGTCCGAGCGTTGGCTCGTTCGCGAGCTTTTCGTCTAGCCCCGCGACACGACCGGGGCCGTGTCCTCTTCGGCGTCGGCGAGCGCGACGGGCGCTTGCGGCGTGCCGCGGATCCGGCGCGCGAGCGGCGGGCCGCGCAGCGCCTCGCGTCGCCCGGCGCCGTCGATCTCGATCGCGACGTCACCCAGCACGGTGATGCGATCGTCCGAGCGGAGCACGGCCTCGCGGAAGCGAAACTCTTTCTCGCCGCCGAATGGCCCCGACAGCGCGACGCGCGCCCCCTCGAGCACGCGGAACAGCCCGAGCGGCAGGTTCGTCCAGACGTCGCCGCGATCGTCGAAGTCGAGGCCGAACAGGAACGGGCCTTCGATCTGCGCCTCGACGCCCTCGTCGACGAGCTGGAACGGCGCGCACTCGGATCGCTGCGCGACGACGTGCCAGTCGCCCACGGCCGAGCCGCGCGCTTCGATGACATAGCGGTAGCCGACGCACGCGCGTCCCGTGACGGGCGAGACCAACGTCGCGCGCAGGCGGCGCACGACGCCGACGACGCGCGCGCGATCGCCGTCGCGCACGTCGCACAGCCGCTTCGGGCGCGCCCGCTCGAGCACGCGTCGCGCGCGGCGCTGCGGCTCCATCCACCACGCGGCGACGTATCCGACCGCCGGCAGCCCCATCGCGATGATCTGCAGGAGCGTGACGTCCCTCATCTACAACGAACGAATTATGATCGCCCGCGTGGGCGCGCGCCGCGTCTTAGATGGGGACACGCCCTGGGGTGGCCGCTCCCCGTTGCGCGTCGCGCCTTGGCGCAGAATGTTGAAGCGCCGACCGGACGTCGCGAATGGCTCGCGCCGAAAGGCCTTCCCCTCGCCGCCTTCGCGCGATGCGTGAACGCGGTCTTCTTGGCGCCACGCACCATGATCGGCGGGCGCGGATCTTGCGAGCCGACGGCCACATGCGCCCCCACCGCTCCACCGTCAGCGCCGGTCTCCCCTTCCTCTCCTTGTTGGCTTTGTTCGTCGCCGCGTGCGTCGACGGCAGCGTCGGCGACTCGACGTCCGTCGAGATCAGCGCGGCGCTCTCGCTCACGGGCACGGCCACCGCGTCCTCGATCCAGGGCACGGGCCTCGAAGCCGCCAAGGCCGTCGACGGCAAGCTGACGACGCGCTGGTCGTCAGCCTTCAGCGATCCGCAGTGGCTCACCGTCGACCTCGGCGCGATCCACTCGATCAACCGCGTGACGATCAACTGGCAGAACTCGTACGCGAAGGACTACCAGGTGCGCGTGTCGACGGACAACGCGACCTGGACGACGATCCAGTCGATCACGAACAGCGACGGCGGAGTCGACGATCTGCAAGGTCTCACGGGCAGCGGACGTTACGTTCAGATCTACGGCACGCGACGCGCGACTCAATACGGCTACTCGATCTGGGAGATCCAGATCGCGGCGCCGGACGCGACGACGGGAGCCGGCGGCGCCGGCGCGGGCGCAAGCGGCGGCGCGGGCGCAAGCGGCGGCGCGGGCGCGAGCGGCGCGACCGGTTCGGCGGGCGCGAGCGGCGCGACCGGTTCAGCGGGCGCCGGCGGCGCGGTCATGTACACGGGTCTCGTCGCGACGGCGTCGTCGGTGCAGGGCACGGGGCTCGAGGCGGCGAAGGCCGTTGACGGCAGCACGGCGACGCGCTGGTCGTCTGCCTTCAGCGATCCGCAGTGGCTCACCGTCGACCTCGGCGCGACGAAGTCGATCTCGCGCGTCGTCCTCAACTGGGAGGCGGCGTACGGCAAGGCGTACCAGATCCGAACCTCGAACGACAACGCCGCCTGGACCACGATCAAGAGCGTCACCGCTGGCGACGGCGGCATCGACGACCTCACGGGACTCGCGGGCAGCGGCCGCTACGTTCAGATGTACGGCACGACGCGCGCGACGGCGTACGGCTATTCGCTCTGGGAAATGCAGGTCTGGGGCACGGGCAGCTCGTGCGGCACCGCGGGCGCGGGCGGCACCGCGGGCGCGAGCGGCACCGCGGGCGCGAGCGGCATGTGCAAGCGAGGCGAAGCCTACGGCTCGAACTCCGCGGCCGATCTCGCGGCGCTGTCGTCGCCCGCCGCCGGAATCCGCTGGTGGTACAACTGGGCCAAGACGCCGGACAGCGGCGCCGCGTCGTCCTACCAAGCCGACGGCGTCGAGTACGTCCCCATGATCTGGGGCAGCAACTTCATCTCGGGCGCGGCGAGCCAGATCCCCAAGGGCTCGAAGTACCTGCTGACGTTCAACGAGCCGAACTTCGGCTCGCAGTCGAACCTCACGCCCGCGCAGGCCGCGGCGCTGTGGCCGCAGATCGAGCAGATCGCGAACTCGTTCAACCCGCCGCTCAAGATCGTGAGCCCTTCACCCAACTACTGCGGCGGCAACTGCAACGAGACGAATCCGTTCGATTGGTTCGACGCGTTCTTCGCGGCGTGCCCGGGCTGCCGCGTCGACTACATCGCCGTCCACTGGTACGCCTGCACGCTCTCGGCGCTGCAGAGTCACATCACCAACGCGAAGAAGTACGGCAAGCCGATCTGGCTGACCGAGTTCTCGTGCCTCGACTCGGCCGGCGACGCCGCGGGCGAGCAGACGTACATGAACCAGGCGATCCCCTACCTCGAGGGCGAGCCCGCCGTCTTCCGCTACTCGTGGTTCACGGGCCGCGACGGCACGGCGGGCCGCGAGGCGCTGCTCGGCGCCGGCTCGGGTCAGCTCACGCCGCTCGGCCAGGACTACGTCTCGCTCGCGCCGACCTGCCATTGAGGGCGGCGCCGCGAAGCGCGGCGATTCCACAAACTTTTCCCTTGCGCTGAGGGGCCCCGTTCAGAGCTAATCGGGGCCGTCATGCCGAGCGCAAAACCTCAGATCCCCAGTGGTGCAGATCCCATCACCGTCCACGCCGACGGGCGCCTGCAGGTGCCCGATCACCCGATCATCCCCTTCATCGAAGGTGACGGCACGGGCCCGGACATCTGGCGCGCCAGCGTGCGCGTCCTCGACGCCGCCGTCGAGAAGGAGTTCGGCGGGAAGAAGAAGATCGCGTGGACCGAGGTCTATGCCGGCGAAAAGGCCAAGAACCTCTTCGACACGTGGCTGCCCGACGAGACGATCGAGGCGTTCAAGAAGTACCTCGTCGGCATCAAGGGCCCGCTGACGACGCCCGTGGGCGGCGGCATCCGCTCGCTCAACGTCGCCATCCGCCAGATCCTCGACCTCTACGTGTGTCTGCGCCCCGTGCAGTACTTCAAGGGCGTGCCTTCGCCCGTCAAGGCGCCCGAGAAGGTCAACATGGTGATCTTCCGCGAGAACACCGAGGACATCTACGCCGGCATCGAGTGGGCCGCCGAGTCGCCCGAGGCGAAGAAGGTCATCGCGTTCCTCCAGAACGAGATGGGCGTGAAGAACATCCGCTTCCCAGCGACGTCGGGCATCGGCGTCAAGCCGGTCTCGCGCGAGGGCAGCGAGCGCCTGATTCGCGCAGCGCTCGACTACGCCATCCTGCACAAGCGCAAGAGCGTGACGCTCGTGCACAAGGGCAACATCATGAAGTACACCGAGGGAGGCTTTCGCGACTGGGGCTACGCCCTCGTCAAGCGCGAGTACGCCGGCAAGGCGATCGGCTGGGACGACTGCGGCGGCAAGCCGCCCGCGGGTCAGATCCTCGTCAAGGACGCCATCGCCGACATCACGCTGCAGCAGGTCCTCACGCGCGCCGAAGAGTTCGACGTCATCGCGACGCTCAACCTCAACGGCGACTACCTGAGCGACGCGCTCGCGGCGCAGGTGGGCGGCATCGGCATCGCGCCCGGCGGCAACATCAACTACGCGACCGGCCACGCCGTCTTCGAGGCGACGCACGGCACGGCGCCCAAGTACGCCAACCTCGACAAGGTGAACCCCGGCTCGGTCATCCTCTCGGGCGTCATGCTGCTCGAGCACCTCGGCTGGACGGGCGCGGCGACGCGCACGATCGCCGCCCTCGAGAAGACCATCGCGCAGAAGATCGTCACCTACGACTTCGCGCGCCTCATGCCAAACGCCACCGAGGTCAGCTGTTCGGCCTTCGGCGATGCATTGATTTCCAACATCAAGGCCGGTTGATTCGGCCCCGATCCTTTCAACTTTCGTAGCGCCCCCAGGATTCGCAGAAAAGAGGCTTTGGCATGTCACGCAAGAAGATTTCCCTCATCGGTGCCGGTAACATCGGCGGCGAGCTCGCCGCGCTCATCGCGCGCAAGGAGCTCGGCGACGTCGTGCTCTTCGACATCCCCGAGAAGGAGGGCGTCGCCAAGGGCAAGGCGCTCGACCTCGAGCAGAACGGCGCCGTTCTGGGCTGGGACGCGAAGGTCACGGGCAGCTCGAACTGGGCCGACGTCGCGGGCTCGGACGTGGTCATCATCACGGCGGGCGTGCCGCGCAAGGCCGGCATGTCGCGCGACGATCTGTTGGGGATCAACCTCAAGATCATCCGCAGCGTGGGCGAGAACCTCAAGAAGGCCGCGCCGGACGCGTTCGTCATCGTCGTGTCGAACCCGCTCGACGCCATGGTGTACGAGCTCAAGCGCGTCACGGGCTTCTCGGGCAAGAAGGTCGTCGGCATGGCCGGCGTGCTCGACTCGGCGCGCTTCCAGCTCTTCCTCGCGCAGGAGATGGGCGTGTCCGTGAAGGACGTGCGCCCGATGGTCCTCGGCGGCCACGGCGACACGATGGTGCCCGTGACGAGCAACTGCACCGTCAACGGCATCCCCGTCACGCAGCTCGTCGCCGCCGACAAGCTGGCCGCGATCGTCGACCGCACGCGCAACGGCGGCGGCGAGATCGTCAAGCTCATGGGCACGAGCGCCTTCTACGCGCCCGCGTCGGCCGCCGTGCTCATGGCCGAGGCCTACCTCAAGGATCTCAAGCGCCTCGTCGCCTGTGCGGCGTACCTCGACGGCGAGTACGGCTACAAGGATCTGTACATGGGCGTCCCCGTCGTCATCGGCGCGGGCGGCGTCGAGAAGGTGGTCAAGATCTCCCTCACGGCGGATGAGACGGCCATGCTCGAGAAGTCCGCCGGGGCCGTGCGCGAGCTGATCGAAGCCTCGAAGAAGCTGTAATGAAGATCCACGAGTACCAGGGCAAGGCGCTGCTCGCGAAGTACGGCGTGCCCGTGCCCAAGGGCACGCCGGCGTTCAGCGTCGACGAGGCCGAGGCCGCCGCGAAGGCGCTCATCGCCGAGACCGGCGGCGAGGTCGTCGTCGTCAAGGCGCAGATCCACGCCGGCGGTCGCGGCAAGGGCGGCGGCGTCAAGGTCGTCAAGGGCGTGGCCGCCGCGCGCGAGGCGGCGCAGAAGATCTTCGGCATGCAGCTCGTGACCCATCAGACGGGCCCGGCGGGCCAGAAGGTCAAGCGCCTGCTCGTCGAGCAAGGCGCCGACATCGCGCGCGAGCTGTACCTGGGCGTCGTCGTCGATCGCGGCGCCGGCCGCGTCGTCGTCATGGCGTCGCAGGAGGGCGGCATGGAGATCGAGGAGGTCGCCGCCAAGACGCCCGAGAAGATCCTCAAGGAGTTCGTCGACCCCGTCGTCGGGCTCGCGGGCTACCAGGCGCGCAACCTCGCCTACGGGCTCGGCCTCAAGGGCGACGCCGCGAAGAACGCCGCGTCGCTCCTGCTCCTGACCTACAAGGCGTTCGTCGAGCTCGACGCATCACTGCTCGAGGTGAACCCGCTCGTCGTCCTCAAGGACAACCGCGTGCTCGCGCTCGACGCGAAGGTGACGTTCGACGACAACGCGCTCTACCGCCACAAGGATTTGGAAGCGCTGCGCGACCTCGACGAAGAGGACGCGGCCGAGGTCGAGGCGAAGAAGTACGACCTCAGCTTCATCACGCTCGACGGCAACGTCGGCTGCATGGTCAACGGCGCGGGCCTCGCGATGGCGACCATGGACACGATCAAGCACTTCGGAGGTCAGCCCGCGAACTTCCTCGACGTCGGCGGCGGCGCCACGGCCGAGAAGGTCACGGCGGCGTTCAAGATCATCACGCATGACCCAAAGGTGAAGGGCATCTTCGTCAACATCTTCGGCGGCATCATGAAGTGCGACACGATCGCCGAGGGCGTCATCACGGCCGTCAAGCAGGTCGGCCTCAAGGTGCCGCTCGTCGTGCGCCTCGAGGGCACGAACGTCGAGCTCGGCAAGAAGCTGCTCGCCGAGTCGGGCCTGCCCATCACGACGGCGGGCGACATGGCGGACGGCGCTCAGAAGATCGTCGCCCTCGTTAAAACCGCTTCCGCGGGGAGCAAGTAATCATGTCCGTTCTCGTCGGTAAAAATACCAAGCTGATCGTGCAGGGCCTCACGGGCTCGGCGGGCACGTTCCACGCGAAGCAGATGCGCGAGTACGGCACGAACGTCGTCGGAGGCGTGACGCCCGGCAAGGGCGGCACTGTTCACGAGGGCTTCCCCGTGTTCGACACCGTCGCCGATGCCGTCAAGCACACGGGCGCGAACGCGACCGTCATCTACGTGCCGCCGCCCGGCGCGGCCGACGCGATCCTCGAAGCGGCCGACGCGGGCATCGCCGTCGTGGTCTGCATCACCGAGGGCATTCCCACGCTCGACATGGTCCGTGCCAAGCGTGCGTTGGAAGGTCGCACGGGCGTTACGCTCATCGGCCCGAACTGCCCCGGCATCATCACGCCGGGCGAGTGCAAGATCGGAATCATGCCCGGCTACATCCACAAGGCGGGCAAGGTCGGCGTCGTGTCGCGCTCGGGCACGCTGACGTACGAGGCGGCCCACCAGCTGACGACGCTCGGCCTGGGTCAATCGACCGCGATCGGCATCGGCGGCGATCCCGTCAAGGGCATGGACTTCATCGACTGCCTCAAGCTGTTCGAGGCCGACCCGCAGACCAAGGGCGTGCTCATGATCGGCGAGATCGGCGGCACGTCCGAGGAAGAGGCCGCCGCCTTCGTCAAGGCTCACATGAAGAAGCCCGTCGCGGGCTTCATCGCGGGACAAACGGCGCCGCCCGGCAAGCGCATGGGCCACGCCGGCGCCATCATCAGCGGCGGCAAAGGCACGGCCGCCGAGAAGATCGCGGCCATGCGCGACGCGGGCATCGCCATCGCGGCGACGCCGGCCGATCTGGGGAAAACCATAGCGCCATTGGTTTCGTAGCAACCATCCCGAAAAACCAGATCCTTCTTGGATCGGCGCGACCAGGTTCCCGAACCTCGTCGCGCGTTACCCAGTCACGGAGTTTGAAATGTCCTTGGAACGTACGTTTGGAATCGTGAAACCCGACGTCGTGGCCGCCGGCGCCATCGGCGGCGTGATCGACCTCATCGAGAAGAGCCACCTCAAGATCGTCGGCCTGCGCTACCTCAGGATGTCGCAGGAGCAGGCGCAGGGCTTCTACGCCGTCCACAAGGCGCGCCCATTTTTCGGCGACCTCGTGAAGTTCATGACCTCGGGCCCGTGTGTCGTCATGGCGATCGAGGGCGAGAGCGCCGTCGCGAAGTACCGCGAGGCCATGGGCGCGACCGACTCGAAGAAGGCCGCCGCCGGCACGATCCGCGCGAAGTACGGCACCGACATCGAGAAGAACGCCGTCCACGGCAGCGACAGCCCCGACAACGCCAAGATCGAGCTCGGCTTCTTCTTCACCGGCTCCGAGCTGGGCTGATTTCGGATCCCCGCACGCGGGTGTCGCCGGTGTATGCGCCGCGCCACCCGCGTAAGTATTTATGCGCACTTGAAACTGTTCTATAGTAGGCGCGGACACACTCATGAGACCCGCGCTTATCTCCCTTAACCCGCGCATCTCTTTGACGCCTCATCACTCGCTGAGGCTCGCGATGTCGTTGGTGTCACTCGTCGTCCTCGCGGCGGGCTGTCACGATCGCGTCTACGACTTCGGCGGCGTGCTCAAGCCGTTCGACGCCGCCGTCGCGCCGACCGACGCCTCGACGTTCGAGGCGTCGGCGCTGCCGGACTCGGGCTACGACGTCTCGGGCGCGGGCGGCACGGCCGGCGCCGCGGGCGCGGCGGGCCACGCCGGCGCGGGCGGCACCGCAGGCACGGGCGTGCAGTTCTGCGACAACAACGCGGCCGAGCGCCTCACCGATCCGTTCAACTGCGGCAAGTGCCTCAACAGCTGCGCGGCGCCGAACTCGACGCCCGCGTGCAACAACGGCACGTGCGCCGTCACGTGCGTCGGCGACTTCGTCGACGCCGACAAGAACGTCGCGAACGGTTGTGAGTGCGAGCCGTCAAATGGCGGCGTCGAGATCTGCGACGGCCTCGACAACAACTGCAACGGCATGACCGACGAGGGCTTCGACTTCCAGACCGACACCGCGAACTGCGGCGCGTGTAACCACGCGTGCACGTATCCGTTCGCGACGGCGAGCTGCGTGCTGGGCGTCTGCCAGCAAGGCGCCTGCCTCACTGGTTACTACGATCGCGATCCGAACGTCCCCGGCTGCGAGACGGCCTGCCAGAAGACGAACGGCGGCGTCGAGATCTGCGACGGCCTCGACAACGATTGCAACGGCAAGATCGACCTTGAAGATCCCGGGCTCGTGCCGGCGACGATCACGTGCAACTCGAAGGGAGCCTGCAGCGGCACGGCCCCCACCTGCGGGGGCGCGAGCGGCTGGGCGTGCGTCTACACCTCGAAGGACTACCAGCAGATCGAGGACACGTCGAAAGGGTGCGACGGCGTCGACAACGATTGCGATGGCGTCGTGGACGAGGCCTTCGACATCGGCAAGTCCTGCACCGTCGGGTCGGGCGCCTGCGCCGGAGCGGGCACCTGGGTCTGCGACACCACGAAGTCGCCGCCCACGAACAGCCACGTCTGTAACGGGAAGATGAAGACCCCGGGCGTCGAGGTCTGCAACGGCGTCGACGACGACTGCGACGGCGAGGTCGACGAGCTCGACTCGGTGGCGAACCGCACGACCGATGACAAGATCGTCTACAACGCAGCCCAGAACGTCACGATGTTCGCGTACGAGGCCACGCGCTACGACTCGACGGCGACCGATCACGGCTTCGACTCGACGCGCCGGCCGTGCTCGATCCCGGGCAAGCAGCCGTGGACGAACGTCACGAAGGAAGAGGCCGAGGCCGCCTGCGAGAAGATCGGCAAGACCGGCTCGGGCTGGCGCCTCTGCACCGTCGCCGAGTGGTTCGACCTCTGCAACGGGTCGGGCAACACGACCTACCCCTACGGCAACAGCTACATCGCCAAGGCGTGCAACGGCTTCGACTTCACGCAGCCCAACCCGGCGGCGACCGTGCCCACGGGCTCGGCGACGATGTGTGTCTCCGATCAGTCGACCGCGGCGGGCGACGAGCTCTTCGACATGAGCGGCAACGTCAAGGAGTGGACGATCACGGGGGCGGCGTCGACGTCGGCCACGGGACCTTACGAGCTGCGGGGCGGCGCCTACGACATCGCCAGCTTCGTCGACAACTCGGTGACGCCCGCCGTGACGCGGGCGCCCGGGCTCCAATGCGACTCGTCGATCCCGGCGCCGACCGTGCCCGTCCGTCTGCCGTCCGTCGGCTTTCGTTGCTGCCACACGGGCCCGCTGCCCGCGCAGTGACGCAACGCGAGCCGCCCGCGCGACGCTCGCCCTAGCGGCGCGACGTCCGGGGCGGTAGTCTCCGCCGCCCATGGACCTCGACCTTCGTTCGCTGACGGCCGCCGAGCTCGCGGCGCGCCTCAAGGCCGAGGGCGCGCCCGCCTACCGGGGCGAGCAGGTCTTTCGCTGGCTGCACGAGCACGCCGTCGACAGCACCGACGAGATGACGAACGTGCCGCAGAAGACGCGCGACGCGCTGGGCGCGACCGCGCCGCTGCGCCCGCTGCGCGTCGACGTCATCCAAGAGGCGCGCGACGGCACGCGCAAGCTGCGCTTCCGCACCGTCGACGATCGCGCCATCGAGTCGGTGCTCATCCCCGAAGATCAAAGTGGACAGGGCGGGCAAGCCGAGGACGCAGACCGCGATCGGCTCACGCTGTGCGTGTCGTCGCAGGTCGGCTGCGCCATGGACTGCGGCTTCTGCGCGACGGCGACGCTCGGGTACGGCCGCAACCTCACGGCGGGCGAGATCGTCGAGCAGGTCTACCGCGCGACGAAGCTCGCGGGCCGCCGCCCTACGAACCTCGTCTTCATGGGCATGGGCGAGCCCATGCACAACCTCGACAACGTCACGCGCGCGCTGGGCCTGCTGCAGAGCCCGTGGGGCCTGCACTTCTCGCCGCGGCGGATCACGGTGTCGACGGTCGGCCTCGTGCCGGGCATCGAGAAGCTCGCGCAGCTGTCGCCCCCGCCCAACCTCGCGATCTCGCTCAACGCGACGACGGACGAGGTGCGCGACCGCATCATGCCCGTCAACCGCAAGTGGCCCATCGCGAAACTGCTGGACGCCGCGCGCGCCTTCCCGCTCACGCACGGGCGCTACGTGACGTTCGAGTACGTGCTGCTCGCGGGCGTCAACGACAGCGACGCCGACGCGGATCGATTGATTCGCCTTCTGCGCGGCATCAACTGCAAGGTGAACCTCATCCCGTGGAACCCGTTCCAGGGTCCGGCCTTCGAGCGTCCGTCACCGGAGCGCATCCGCACGTTCCAGGAGCGCGTGCGCGCGTCGTCGCTGCCCGTCTACATCCGCACGCCGCGCGGCGACGACATCGACGCCGCCTGTGGCCAGCTCGCCGCGCGCCCGCAAGGCGATGGCGCCGTCGTGCCCGCGTCGCGGCTTGAACGGCCCGCCGGCGCCGTGTAAAGCAAGGCCACGATGGCCGGCGCCGCGACCTCCCATCCCGACGAAGAGCTGCGCAAGGCCCGCGATCTGGGCGTCGACACCTGCGGCCGCATCGCCGAGTTCTGGGGCTTCACGCGTACGATGGGCCGCACGTTCGGCCTGCTGTACTTGTCCCACGAGTCGCTGCCCCAGGCCGAGATCCAGGCGCGCCTCGACATCTCGGCCGGCACCGCCTCGATGACGCTCGCGGCGCTCCAGCGCTGGGGCGTCGTGCACCGCGTGTGGGTGCGCGGCACGCGCCGCGAGCACTACCAGGCCGAGACCGACTTCTGGAAGATGATCTCGGGCGTCCTCAACGAGCGCGAGCGGCGCGAGATCGGCGCGGCCGTCGAGGTCGTCACGCGCGCCGTCGCGCTCGCGCGCGCGGCCGAGGCGGCGGCGCCGCGCCGGCTCGCGGTCTCGGCGGCCTTCACGGCCGAGCGCCTCGAGCGCCTGCACGAGATCTGCGCGCTCGGCGAGACGCTGCTCGACATGTTGCTCGGACAGCTCACGCTCGACGTCGGGCGGTTCCGCGACGTGCTCAAGGTCGAGCCGCGTGAGCCGCGCGCCGAACCACCGCCCGCGGCACCGACGCGCACGCGCGCGCCCAAACGACGCGCCGCGGGACGCGCGCGGCGCTGAAAGCAGATGGCACTTGCGAACTTTCAATTCATTTTGAATATTTAGAAACGTCGTGACCCGGCTCGCCTCAATGCCCAATATATCGGCCATGTCAGTCCCCTCGGTCGTCACTCCCGCGCAGACGAAGACGTCAACGCCCCCGCGCGTCGAAGACGTCGCCGCGCTCGTGACCGACGAGCTGCGCCTGGTCGAGGCCAAGCTCGCCGAGCGCATGGAGAGCCCCGTGGGCGCGATCCCGCAGGTCGGCGCGCACCTGCTGGGCGCGGGCGGCAAGCGCCTGCGGCCGCTGCTCGCCGTGCTGGGCGCGCGCGCCGCGGGCGCGCCGCTCGACTTCGGCGTCGCCGTCGGCTGCGCCGCCGAGCTCATCCACACGGCGACGCTGTACCACGACGACGTCGTCGACGACGGGCGCGTCCGCCGCGGCCGCCCCGCGGCGCGCATGGTGTTCGGCAACGGCATCGTCGTGCTCGTGGGCGACTTCTGCCTCGCGCGCGCGCTCGAGACGGTCGCGCTCACGGGCTCGCTGCCCATGGTGCAGTCGCTCGCGACGACCGTCACCGAGATGGCCGAGGGCGAGGTCGCGCAGCTCGAGCGCGCGGGCAACCCCGACGCGACCGTCGAGGACTACCTCCGCGTCATCGACCGCAAGACGGCCTCGCTCATCGCGTGGAGCGCGCGCGTGGGCGGCGCCGTGGGTTCGGCGCTCGACGGTCCGCTCGAGCGCTACGGCCGCGCGCTCGGCCGCGCGTTCCAGATCGCCGACGACGTGCTCGACGCCGACGTCGACGAGGCGACGGCCGGCAAGTCGGTGGGACTCGATCTGCAGGAGGGCAAGCTCACGCTGCCCGTCCTGCTCGCGTGCGAGGCCGATCCGGCGCTCGGGCGGCGCGTGCGCGCGCTGCTCGGGCAACGCGACGGTGCGGGCGTCCCCGCCGACGTCGCCGCGCAGATCCTCACCGAGGCGCGCGCCGCGGGCGGCGTCATGCTCGCCCGGCAGAAGGCCTTCGCCTTCGTCGCCAACGCCATCACCGAGCTCGAGGCCGTGCCGCCCTCGCGCTTCCGGGACGCGCTGCGCGACCTGGCCGTGCTGTCCGTCGAAAGGAAGTCCTGATGGCGATCGCCGTCGACGGCGTCGCCGCGGGGGCGCCCAGCGTCCCGCCACACTGGAACGACCTGCGCGCCTTCGTGAGCTGGCTCGAGGAGCGCGGCGAGCTCAAGCGCATCACGCGCGAGATAGACCCCGTCCTCGAGCTGTCGGAGATCGCGCAGCGCTCGATGCGCGCCGAGGGGCCCGCGCTGCTCTTCGAGCGCGTCAAGGGCTCGCGCTTCCCCGCGCTCATCAACACGTACGCGACGCGCCGGCGCATGTCGTGGGCGCTGGGCGTCGACGATCTACAGGAGCACGCGCGCGCCATCGGCGCCCTCGTGAAGTCGCAGCCGCCCATCGGCCTCATGGACAAGATCCGCATGCTGCCCAAGGTCGCGCGCGTCGCGACGGCCATGCCGAAGACCGTGAAGTCGGCGCCCTGTCAGGAGGTCGTCGAGCACGAGCCCGATCTGACGAAGCTGCCTATCCTCACGACGTGGCCCGAGGACGGCGGCCCGTACATCACGCTGCCCATGGTGATCACGCGCGATCCCGACAAGGGCACGCGCAACGTCGGCTGCTACCGCATGCAGGTCTACGACGCGCGCACGACGGGCATGCACTGGCAGCTGCACAAGACGGGGCGCCGCCACATGCGCCGCTACAAAGAGCTCGGCATCCAGCGCATGCCCGTGGCCGTCGCGCTGGGCGGCGATCCCGTGCTGCCGTACGCCGCGACGGCGCCGCTGCCCGACGGCATCGATGAGTTCATGTTCGCGGGCTTCCTGCGCAAGAAGCCCGTCGAGATGGTGCAGTGCAAGACCGTCGATCTCGAGGTGCCGGCGTCGAGCGACTTCGTGCTCGAGGGCTACGTCGACGTCGACGAGCTCCGCCGAGAAGGGCCGTTCGGCGACCACACGGGCTACTACTCGCTGGCCGACGACTACCCGGTGTTTCACATCACGTGCATCACGCGGCGTGAAAATCCCATCTACGCGACGACGGTCGTGGGGCCGCCGCCGCAAGAGGACGCGTGGCTCGGCAAGGCGACGGAGCGGCTGTTCCTGCCGCTGCTGCAGCTGACCTTCCCCGAGATCGTCGACATGAACCTGCCCATCGAGGGCGTGTTCCACAACCTGTGCATCGTGTCGATCAAAAAGGATTACCCGCACCACGCGCGGAAGATCTGCCACTCGCTGTGGGGCATGGGGCAGATGATGTTCGCGAAGTGCATCATCGTCGTCGACGAGGACGTCGACGTGCAGAACGTGCGCGAGGTCGCGTGGCGCGCCCTCAACAACATCGACGCCAAGCGCGACGTGTTCTTCGCCGAGGGCGTCATCGACGTGCTCGACCACGCGTCGTCGGCCTTCGGCTTCGGCGGCAAGCTGGGCGTCGACGCCACGCGCAAGTGGAAGGACGAGGGCTTCACGCGCGAGTGGCCCGAGGTGTTGAAGATGACGCCCGACGTGATCGCGCGCGTCGACGCGCTGTACGCCGAGCTGGGGCTACCCAAATGACGACTGCGGCAACTTCTTCGTCGCTCGCCGAGGCCGGCCACGACGTGCGCGGCATGTTCGATCGCGTCGCGGG